>JBARSJ010000202.1:0-1836 GCA_049644685.1 Anaerolineales bacterium | reverse complement strand
AAAATATTTGCCACCAAGGCACAAAGCTTGCTATATTGCAGTAAGCCTTGAGTTAAAATTAAAAAGGCTATACTCATTTTGATTCCAGTTACAGTAAGTTGGTTGGTAATCCGGAACTAAAAAGAGGAGTATAGCCATGACATCTATTAAAGCGAAAAAAGTTAAATGGATCAATAAAAAAATGATGATCACGACGTTGGACATTGGAAAAACTGTCCATTATGGGTATTTTAGAGCGCCAAATGGCAGTGATGTCAAAGCGTTTCCTTTTTATAATTCTAAAAAGAGCTTTAATACGCTTTGGGGAAAAATCTGCCAATTTAAGCGTGAGCATCAGCTCGAGGAGGTCGTGATCGGTTTTGAGTCCACTGGACCTTATGCCGAGCCGCTTTTCCATTTTCTGAGGAAAAAAGATGTCAAGCTGGTTCAAGTCAATCCGGTGCATACGAAGCGCATTAAGGAGCTTACCGGCAATTCTCCCGACAAGACCGATAAAAAAGACCCCCGGGTGATTGCCGATATTATCTCCCTGGGTCATGCCTTGACGTTGATTGTTCCAAAGGGTGCGGCCGCGCATTTGCGGCGTATGACTCAGGCCAGGGAGCGTGCGCTTAAACAGCGTACTGCCACAATCAACCAGCTTCAGGATTTGATTTTTGTTATTTTCCCTGAGTTTTTGTCCATCATGAAAAATATCACCACCAAAACAGCATCCTATTTGATCACGCATCATCCCAGTGCCGAGAGTATTTGCGCTATGGGTGTTAAGGCTCTGGTAGCGACAATTAAAAAAATAAGCCGGGGTCAATTGGGTCATCAACGTGCGCAAGAACTTGTAGCCGCGGCTAAAAATTCGGTTGGTATTTATGAGGGCAAAGAAAGTATCCTTTTGGAAATTGAACATCTGAATTGTAAAATCGAATTTGAGAATCGCTTTATCGATAATCTTGAGCATCAAATGGCCGAATATTTGCAGCAGGTTGATTATAGTGGATGTATCTTGTCCATTAAAGGCATTGGAACGGTTACTGCTGCCGGGTTGATTGGTGAAGTCGCCGATTTTAACAAATTTGATACGATCTCCGAAGTAATGAAATTGGCTGGACTTGATCTGTACGAAATCAGTTCCGGCCGGCACAAGGGTCAGCGCCGGATCTCCAAACGAGGCCGGCCGCTGATGAGAAAGCTGCTGTTTTTTATGGCCATTAATACGGTTAAATCCAAAGGAATCATGCATGCGAAGTATCAACAAATGTTGGCCCAGGGCATGATCAAGATGAAGGCGCTGGTCGCCATATCCAGAAAGCTTCTGGGGATTATCTTTGCCCTTGTTCGCGATAACACGAAATATATGGAAAATTACAGCGGTAACTATGATTACAAATTAGCGGCTTAAGTTATGTGAAAGCGGGAAGACCTTCATCTGTGTCATTAAGGCGATACAATCGACCTTCTGTTCGAGCATTCCCGGCTCCCCGTCGTCACCTATACCCAATGAAGCAAGATTAGAGCTCTGTTGAGACTCTCAAATACCAGGATTGGTTAAGGTGACACTCTCTATAACTAAAGCTGAAAAACAGGTTATTAAAATGCGCAATATAATTGCTTGTAACCCGCAGAAAAATTATCATGTGCTCCGACGAGCTTGATGGTGGCCCATTCTCGCACATAATAATTTTCTGCTGGTTTTTTTAAAAATAAAACTTGACTACAATAAACCAGACACAGAGAGCGCAGAGGAACATTTTTTTGTTTGTCGGGAGACGACGACAAACAAAAACCATCAATCTTGTTTTCAGCAGGAATTTTTTCTCTGCGTTCTCTGCGGCTTTGCGG
>JBARSJ010000201.1:0-1987 GCA_049644685.1 Anaerolineales bacterium | reverse complement strand
GATATCGACGCGGCGATAGAAACAGCCACAGCGGCGCTGAAGCTGCCCGGAGCACAGGCTGCCGCCGGACCTCGACGGCAGGTGAACAGGAATAACAGGTACAACCTGTTTTCCGCCCTGGCCACCTGCTATCTCGATCGCATACTCAATGCCGACGAACAGGTCGCTGAGTCGGAAATCCAGACCTGGATTAGCGGCGCCGAACAGGCCGCACATGAAATCGAGCAGCTTGTCGGCAGCAGCGAAGAGCCGCGGGTAGTGACATTGCAGGGCATGCTCGATCTTGCAAAGGGAAACACGCAGGCCGCAATCAAAAAGCTTTACGCTGCTTACACGCAAATCAAGGCGGTCAAGCCGCCCGAGCCTCCCTGGCCCCCTGATCCCGAGTTCGCGAAGCTCTCTTATACTCTTGCGAATATTCTCAAGGACACTGCCGAAGTCGGCGCGGTTCGCGAATTTCTGGCCAGTGCGCTGATTTCGAGAATCGACTGGGTCAAGCCTCAGGCGAGCCTGGATTATGTTGAGGTTCTCCTGCGGTACGGGCACTACGCCGACGCCTTGGAGAATATTGACGCTTTCGAGACGCATTCCAGGGCCAACGATAGAAGCCGGAGCTTGCGGATCAAGGCGCACATCGGCGCCAGGCAATTCGCCGAGGCCGAGACCGAGCTTGCCGCAATGGCCCCTGATGAAACGGGCACAATCGAGCTTCGTCTGGCGCTGACCCAGGCCAGAATCCGACATGCTCAACTGGCCGCCGCGCAAAAGACGATGCAGGAAAGCTCCAGCGCCGCTGCCGGGCAGGCGATATCCGGGGGTGCGGTCCCCATGGCGCTCCGAGCTGAAATCGGCGTGACGGACGAGCTAAAGAGCTTGACCTCGCTCGAAGCCCAACTGATGGAGAGACTGCTGCCGACAGGGCTGAATGAAACCAAGCAGGCCGCGGTGATGGGTGCGTGCAGGAACTACATAGCACTGGGTCAAATGGAGCTGGCTCGGAATCTGGTCAATCGTTTCCTCGAGCACTACCCGGAAAATGCGGCCGCCCTCGTCTACGATGGGATGCTTTCCGAGCCTGACCCGACAGCAGTGCCGGAGCAGCGAATCAGGCAGATTGAAGAGGATGCGATGTCGCGCATTGCAGATCCCATTCGCAAAGCAGTGCGGTTTGGGATTCACCATCGCAGATATAACGAACCGGCCAAAGCAACCGCTTATCTCAGGCAGGCGCTCGAGCCGGTGCTATCGGGAGGTAAGATTCCCGAAGGTCCCGACGCCGGCCAGATAACGCTTGCTGCGAACCATCTTCTCGACATAGCCATCGAATCCGAAGACTGGCAACTGGCCGATGAAGTGATAAAGGCGGCCCGGCAGGGGAATCTCGATGGTTGCCAGGGACAGGTTTTCGCGACCAGACTGGCGGTGGCGAGAGAGCAGTACAAAGCCGCTCTGGCAAAAATCGACGAGTGCCTCAAGCAAAAACCCCTGTTCTCTTTCGGCTATATGCTCAGAAGCAACATAAACCTGTCGCTGGGCAACGAACACGCGTCCACCGAGGACATCCGCAAAGCGGCGTCGCTGAATCCTCTCGACGGCACCATCGCCAAGGCTGCGGCGAGCTTGCTGTACACCCGCAATCAGGAACTCAGCGTCAACGCCTCGACGTCGCAGATAGCCGAGACCAGAGACGCTCTGGAGAGAGCCGTCGCGCTGAATCCGAGCGACCTGCCTCTGCTCGGTTTGTACGCCGACTACATCTCGCCGACGGAACCGTTGAGGGCCGTGGCGATTCGGCAGGATCTGCAGAAGGCTCGGCCAAGCATGGAAAACGCCGTGCTGCTGGCAAGGCTTGCAATGGAAGCGGCTCAAAAGGAAACCGGGCAGCCCAGCAAAGACGCGATGTACGCTATCGCCGATTCCGCCTTCGAGCAGGCCCGGCAGATCGATCCCGGCGACCGGCAGATGCTTTACTACTACGCCGAGTACC
>JBARSJ010000200.1:0-10631 GCA_049644685.1 Anaerolineales bacterium | reverse complement strand
AGCCTGCAGTCGCAGGCCCAGCGGGAAAAAGGAGTTTGAGATCTACACCTTGCGAGATCGATTGGCCATCGGCCTGATGATGGCTGCTGGTCTGCGAAGGGAAGAAGCGGCCAGTATCCAGTTTACAGACATCATCAAACAGGACAAGCGTTACGTACTCAATACTCAATGTAACCGGGAAAGGCGCCAAAAGCCACGTCGTTCCTATCAGCGACCGTCTGGCCGATGCTATCATTGATTGGCAGTACCTTATCGATGTAGAAGGATTGATTTTACGGAGCCTTGGAAGGAACAAAGAACCCAAGGACAGCATCAGCACGACGGGGTTATATAACATTGTCCAGAAACGGGGAGCCTTGATAGGAAAACCGGACCTGCAGCCTCACGATCTACGGAGGACCTATGCAGAACTTGGAAGACGCGCTGGTGTGCCTATCTCACAGATTAGCAAATTACTTGGCCACGCCAGTATTGAAACCACACAGGAATATCTCAACATCGAGCTGGATCTTGAAACCACCATCAGCGACTTTGTGCCGTTCTAATCAATTCTTTACTACTAAAACCAGGCTTACTGGGGTATACCCGGTACTCCCCTGCCCTTTTATGTATACTGTGGAAAATAAAAATTGTACTTGCTATTGACTCTTAATCAGAGGGAAGAACCTCTTTGGTTTCCAAGGTGAATCACAAGGTCTAATCTTACCCAAGTTTTCAGCGGCCCTATTTCCCGTGTTACTTCCTTGTAGCGTTTTGTTCCAATTTTGTGAATAAGTCCCGGAAAATTGGATCTCGGTCGACAAAATACGCACAGCGAATCATATGGCGAGAATCGTCAAAGCTCCAGGAGAGTTCTTGCTTTTCCCATGGATAAGGATTTGGACCCGGTTCATTGGCCGGCGGGCGTTGAGCAATTATTGGGCTGGAAATGAGTTGAGAAGGTATCCAATCTGAATTGATCAAATAAGCGATCGCGACAACATCCCAGATCTCTTTTGACCAGGCAAAATGATCATCGCTATAAGATTTAAAGGTTTCAGCTAAATAGTCTCCAATTTTCCCCTTCCCTTGAACATATAAGTCAATTTCTGAAACGGTGGTTCGTAAATGACTTGTTACCCCGGCACAAGGGATCAATACGAGCGGCACGCCACAATCTAAAACCAACCTGGACGCCAGCACATCACCCATGAGATTGAACTCATTCGCATCAGGCCAGTGCAGCGCAGTGCCCCCCAGCCACACAACCACGATATTCTCTATGATCCTCGGTTCAATCAAAATGGCTGATGCAATATTTGTCAAAGCCCCAATCGCGACCACATATAAAGGTTCAACGGATTGCATCGCTCGTTCAATCAGGTCACTAACCGCTTCACTTTCAAAGGGCTGATTATAATCTTCCAAAAACCCTGGTGATCCTCGGAACGCCAAGCCATTTGGCGATATATTTAGGCGTTCAAGTAAACGCAGAATTTCAGCGTAGCTTAAATCCATCCCCTCACCTGGACCTTTTGACCTATGGTTAAAAAAGGGCGCCGCGTAAATTCCCTCAACATTTATTTTTTCAGGGGATAGTAGTGCATGAACGACTGCGAATTGATCATCGATCTCATTATATGTGTCTGTATCGATGACTATCCTTACTTTTCCATCTGGTGGTCGCAATTTTTCAAGTCGTATTGATTCCGGTATATAAGGGAAATTCATGTTTTTCTCCATTAAAGATGTAATTAGTGAGTCCAGTTTGGCGGCAATTTATCATCAAGATCACTCCAACAGCAACTGCCTTTGCATTCGACATCCTTACGATTCTACATCATCCAAAGCTCCCCAACCTGCTGCTGGACTTTCTGGCTGCAGATGATAATCGCCCCTCTCCCAATCCATGAATAATGGATCGCTTTCAATCTCACCCGGACCTAATGGGACCCCAAGGTCTACATTCCCGTCAACAACATCCCAATAACAATTGTCCGTATGGGTCACATCATAGACACCACCATCGAAACCTCTCACATAAATGGCTTCTGTCAGATCCTTATCCGTAACAATGATATTTTTAGTAATGAGGATATCACCGGGAGGTGCATCAATGAAGAACACACCATCAAACGGACCCGTGAATTGATTGTTGGTTCTGATAATCGTATTGCTTTCAATTGTGCTATTCGAAGTTGGCGCCCACCAGAGCACAAAGTCCTGATAATCATGACTCACATTGTGGTCAATCGTAACATTTGAAGAAGGCATTTTCTCAAAATCATCCCACCAACTGATCTCTATAAATCCCATATTGGAATGAGTCGTGTTGTGGTGAATGTGGATATTATCCTTGTGATTTCGGCCGTCGTCTATTTCGATTGCACCACCATCAGCATTGAATTCTCCACCTATCGCATACATATTCTCAATGGTATTGAAGGAAACTTCTTGATTTCCGATCCCCAGTTGTATACCAATTGGACCCCACCAGGGAGCAGACAACATCCCATCCGATTGTTCCAGATTGGAATCATGAATGTAGTTGTTCGTAATCAGGCTGTATTCGCTATAGGATTGAATGGCTTTAGGAATATATGCAAATTCATTATTCCTGATAATGACGTGATCATTCCCTAAACCGACATGTAATGCACCAACTGACCAGACAATCGCAAATCCAGATTCATCAGGAGCTGGAGCAGTGTGATGGAAATATAAGTTCTCCACAATAATATGATCACCCCTGATCTGCATTGCGTTGCCATATCCAACAGAAAAATCGGGATTTGTGAAACTCGGTGCAGGTCCAGTTCCATATGCCGACACTGTAATAGACGCGCTGGGATTTCCATCTCCATTTATAGTGACAGTTCCAGAATAACTGCTGCCTCGTTTGAAAAAGATAGTATCCCCTGGCTGAAAGGTTATCTTTGATACTTTGTCAATTGATTGCCATGGACTCTCTTCACTCGTACCTCTGTTATCATCATTGCCATCTTGGGAATCAATGTAGTATGAAGTTCCAATTTCATCATCAGTCGGTGTTTCTTCCATTACTGATCCTTCATCAGTGGCAGAAATAACAGAGCAAGCTGTCAGGATCATCAGTGATAACACAATCAAAGGCAAGAATTTCAGTATCCTTTTCATCATCATAGATCAACTCATTTTGGGATGGTATTCCGTTGTTTATCTTACAGGTGTGAATTCAAGTTTTTCATTATTCGGGCCAGCATCGGGAATAATCCAGTATTCGCCTTGATGTTCACCTTCCATGTGATTGCTGACCACTCGGTCAATGATCTCCACTCCGCGCATCGCCATATCAGTGAAAGTGTCTATATCCTTATCAAAACCAACCCGGGTGCGGCTGATCCAGTATGTGTCTGAACAGCGAGAAACATCGTAAGCTTGCAGCACACCTTCGTATCCATACATAAATCCCAACAATCCTCCCCAGGTGGCTGTTGGATTATCCGAATCCATTCCTGCCAGTGATCCGATCCGAACGGTGCGGGGCAAATCCCCTTCTCCATACAGCAAACTGATCATGCTCAAACCAAAGTTGCTGCCTGAGTCATACCAATTCGTATATTGATAACCATCTGCCCCACCATCCACATATTTGAAGTAAAAAGCATCCCGAGTCGCCTCCCAATCTTCTTTGTCCGGGTTGTTGGAATATTCACTCAACACCCAATCATACATTCCTGCGATATAGGATTCGTCAGGGATTTGGGAGCGGGCCTGTTCGGCGAGCCAAATTACCTGCTCATCGTAGGGGTCGCCGTCCTCATTTGAATCAGATATGTTCTTGATCGCGTAAGGAGCCAGGGAATGCATGATGATGTAGAACTTGGCCGCCATTTCAGCATCTCCCCGCGCTGTTACGCTAACGGGCAATTCACCTAACATCATCGCTACATCCGGACGTCCCGGTGCAAACAGCCCGAAGATTTCAGTGGTCAACTGGGCATCGATCTGTTCCCAATTTGGGTTATCTTCCGGATCAGAAGTATTTGGGGGCAGCACACCCTCCTCCATCATCCTGAAGGCGCTTTCGTTGGAAACCCACAAATAGTTCTCCTCCCTTGATCGGATATGTTCCAGCCATTGATCACGGATCTGCTCCGGAGTGAGAATCTCGGTTTCATAGGTTTCCAGGGCATGCTGGTAGATGTATTCGATATCGGTATCATCATCAGCCCCCCACAAGCCATGCTTGAGAACAAACCCAAAGTCATCCCAATCCTCATCCGTATAAAAAGGAACACTTGTGCGATGGCCTTCGGTTTGCAAACCGGTCCAGTTGGCGATGCTTTGTGATAACCAGAAAGCTCGCAGGCGATCCTGATAATCTAGGCGACTTAAGGTAAAGCTGTCGTCCGTATCTGGTTTGGTTAAAGTTTCGGTTGATGCCTCTGGTTTGCTCACACAGGATGTTAAAATCAGGGCCAAGAAAAGCAAGAATACCAAAAAAGATGATCGCTTCATGATTAGGTTTGATACCTCATCTGGATAAATTGATGGGCAGTCACTATTCGGCAGGTTTCACCGTCATTGCTTGGCTGGCGATATGGCCCAAATCGACCGTATATGCCACCGCTCCGCCCAAAAAAGGTGCCTCATCATCAGTGACATCAAATTGAAGTTGGTCATCTACCCAAGCCTGAATCAGGTTTCCTGACACCTGCATCTTTAAAGTATAGGTGTGATGAATTTTCCATTCAAAATCTTTTTCACCCAGGACCGTGTCTTCATCCAGGGCTTTCAACAAACGGATCTTATTTCCTTTTACTAACTGCAAAGCATAAAATCGTTTTAAACCTTGAACCCGGACAGCAATTCCACCAGCGTCCATCAACCAGGGGGTGATATCAGCCTCAGCTTGGTAGTTCTTCCACTCTCGGGTGCCCTGCATGTACAAACCTCGCCCCTCATTTTTGATCAATCTGTAAGGGTGTGTCCAAGAAATGACCTCATCCATCGCATCGACCCAGGCTTTTCGCCAAGCATGGGGAGGTCCCCACATATCCTCTGAGCCGAGCGGCTTGGTCAGCACCACATCCGGTTCACCATCCCAGTCCAGGTAATCGAGATATACAATTCCATCACCCTGGCATTCGAGCCCAATTTCGGCAATTGGCTGGCTGTGAGTATTGGGAATTATCCATTCCATTTCTTTATATTCACCCGCAATCAACGACTCTTCAGGACTAAAGACTACAGCAAGCTGATCGTCTTTATCGTAGACCTTAATAAAAAGCTTTGCCTTCACTGCCTGATCAGCTGAAACACCCATTTTTGCTTTTTGGCCGGAATAAAGCGTTGGTGAAGCCAATAATTGGTAAGGTTTCATTTCCATTTCGTCTGGAAGAACAAATGTGGGGGTTGATATACTGCCATGACTTTCAAAACTAATCTTCAGGCTGCGCTCCCCTATTTGGCTGTGCCCCGCCTTGTTTTTCAGACTGGTAGTCTCCTCAACAGGCCGGAATCCCTGGACGCTACCAGGGAATTCGAAATGGAAACGAGCGCCGTTTTTCGGTGCGAACTCATCAGCTCCTGCAAGAGATTTGCCGATATTCACAATGTGCTGTGTCTCTATAACCGCATCGGAAATCGAACGACCGCCATCCGCTGCCGGCATATATAAGCGATCCGCGACAGGCCCGCGCCAGTCATTTCCATGATCGAAGGTAGCCAACCCATCTTTGATCCCCAGCAAGCAGCCCAGATTACCAGAATTGCAATCGGTATCCCAACCGGCGGTGTTGACAACCAACATCGATTTGTTGAAATCACTATCACCATACAGCAACCCCAGAATGATCAAGCCATGATTGGGCACCATATGGCAGTTACCACCATAATTCTCATAATTATAGAGCTTGGACATATTCGCGAACCCTTTATGCCAATCAGGTTCAGAAGCATGTAATTCACGGATATCAGCGATCATCCGAAAAATAACAGAATCCTTAGGAATAAAAGATACTCCTACGTCAATCAGCTTGTTAATATCTGATTCCACAAATGCCTGCGCTTCCATCGCTGCCAGAACCTGGGAGGCGAAGATTGATTCGCCATCGTGGCTGACGCTGGCTGCTCGGCCAGCCAGATCTGCGGCAAGCTCGGGGTTCCCTGGTGCAACCATTGCCCAGCCATCAATAAAAATCTGGGCCCCGATCTGTTCGGCGATGATCTTGCCATTTAATTCAATTGAGCCAGATTCTGGTGCCTGATATCCATTCTTCATACGAATATATGCTGTATGTTCGGTGGAATTGCCGAAGCCACCCCACCACAAGATCGTTTTTTCCTCGATCAGATAATTTAGCCAGGTCTCACCAATTTGGGCTGGGGTCAGATCCAGCGAGTTGCCATAATCGGGTAGCGCTCGCAGGAAGGTGAAGGTTCCCGTGATATCGTCATCAGTAATCACAATTGGTGGAGTGAAATTATGTCCCCATACTTTCTCATTAACCGGGCCCATTCTATCATTCACATAATAATCAATTTCACCCAGGTGCTTCATAATTTTTTCATAGGTCCAGCCTTCAAAGGGCCGGCCAACATAAACACCGATGATCTTACCCAAAACACCCGAGTATACGCGCTCAGCATAATCCTTTGGAAGTGACATTTTGTTTCCCTTCAAACCTTGTTTACCTCCCGTCCAAGAATGTTAATAATTCATCTCGCTCCGGCATCGCCGGTTGGGCACCTTCTCTAGTCACAGATATTGCCCCACAAGCCATACCCCAACGAATCGATTCTTCGATGGACAATCCTTCGCTTAACCCTACTGCCAAGGCACCATTGAACGCATCCCCAGCCGCAACTGTGTCGATTGCTTTCACCTGATACACATCAAAGAATTTTTCCTGATCATCGATCAAAGCGAAAGCACCGTGCCTCCCCATTTTGATGATCACATCTCGAACACCACGGTGTTTGAGTTCCCGGGCTGCTTTGGCTGCATCCTGTTTTCCATTTATTGGGAATCCGACTAATCTTTCAGTTTCTGTTTCATTGGGAGTGATGATATCTAATAATGGATAAATTTCGTTTGGCAGAACCTGTGCTGGTGCTGGATCTAAGATCACTTTTACCTGATGTTTTTTCGCTATTCTTGCTGCAGAAATGATCGTTTCGAGTGGGATTTCTAACTGGAGCAGCAATACTTGTGTTCGGGGCAATATCTCTTCAAGTCGAGCCAGATCATCTTCTCCGATTGCGCCATTTGCCCCAGGAATAACGATGATCATGTTTTCAGCGGAGTCTTCTACAGCGATCAGGGCTACACCAGAAGAGTTTTCTTGATCGATCATCACATTTGCATGATTTGCCCCTGCGCCCTCCAGTTCTTCTTTCAATTTCTTACCAAACTCATCCCCACCTACACGTCCAATCATATAGGTCCTTGCACCCAAACGGGCACAGGCAACTGCCTGATTGGCCCCTTTTCCACCAGGTATGGTATGGAAGGAATACCCCGTGAGGGTTTCGCCTGGTTTGGGTAATCTTGGGCTCCGGGCGACCAGATCCATATTGATACTGCCAAATACAGCAATAGCCATTGTTAATCCTTTCAATTCCACCAAAGTAATTACATTATTCTAAGCGGACTCTCGAACAATCAGCTTGAATGGCATTTCTACTGAGCGTGGTTCATCTATGACAGTTCCCTGAATGCGTTCAAATAACATCTCAGCAGCTCTACGGCCAATGTCTTCCTGCAATTGAGAGCTGGTGGTCAACGCTGGATGGACCAATTTGGCGGCAGGAATATCATCGAGACCAACGAGGGCAATATCCTCGGGAATTCTCAAGTTAGCTTCTCGGATTGCCAACATTGCCCCTAATGCCATCAGGTCGTTTGCAGCGAAAACCGCAGTGGGCAGAGGAGATAATTTAAGCAATTCTTTCATACTCTGGTAGCCGCCTGATTCTGTAAAATCACCCCCTTGAATGAGAATATCATCCAGTGGTAATTGATGTTCATTCAAAGCCTCACAAAAGCCACGGATCCGATCTTGTCGAGGAGGTGTACCTTCTGAGCCGGCAATCATCCCTATTCGTGTATGCCCTTTTTCAATTAGGTAAGAGACTGATTCCTTAACCATGGCAACGTTGTTGACATAGATCCTGTCGATGTTAAGATCTTCTTCGGAACTCAGTTTTTCCCGTAATAACACTACCGGAATATTTTGATCGATTAATGGTTTCAGGTGTTCAGCCCCAAGATGGAAAAAAGTGATAATCGCTCCATCTATGCCAGCCCTTTCGAGAGCCCGCAAAGTTCTCTTCTCATTCTCCTCTTTTTCCTCTGTATCGTAGATGATCAAATCGTAATCATGCTGCTTTGCAACAGATTGAATACCGCGCTGAAAGAGTGGGTAATAGGGATTTGTAATATCTGGGATAATGCTCGCAATCATGAAATTCTTTTTGGTCCTTAAGCTCTGTGCAGTTCTATTCGGAATATATCCCAATTGATCGACGGCATCTAATACCCGTTGCTTGGTTTCTTCGGGAATGACAATGTCCCTTTGATTGAGTACCTGGGAGACGGCAGATTGAGATACTCCCGCCAGTTTTGCTACATCTGCTTGTGTTGCCCGTCGATTTTTCATTTTCTTTCCTTGAATATCTATAACTTACTACTACACATCTGTGATATGTATCTCAAAGCAAAATTGATGGTAGAGATCGTGAAATTGAAGCCACTTCTTTTGATATTAGAAAATATACATAGCTCATTGTTCTTAAGAATTTTTAGACCACTCATAGTTATAGCTTGACCCCACCCTGGGTCAAACCATCGATGAACTGACGCTGTAGGGCCAGGAAGATGATCAGCACAGGCGCAATCATCATAATTGCTCCAGCGCTGGTGAGACCCCAATCCCTGCTAAATTGTGAGACAAATGAGAAATAGCTGGTTGTGACTGGAAATAGATCTGGTTTGTGGACAAAAATCATAGCCAACTGATATTCACCCCAGGTACCCAGTGCCACCACCAGACCCACAGTCAAGAAACCAGGCCAGGCCAACGGGATAATTACATTTCTGAAAACTTGCCATTCAGTAGCGCCATCTATGCGTGCTGCATCTTCAAGGTCTCGGGGAATTCCTACCATGAATGTTCGCAGCAGGAAGATAGCAAAAGGGGAGTTTCCCGCAGTGTAGATGATTATCAAACCAAACAGGCTGTCAATCAAACCCAGCGTGCGCCAGAGGATGAAAAGCGGGACAATATACATCCAAACCGGTATCGTTGTTCCAACCAGCATAAACACCATAAAAGCGTTGCTTCCCGGCGGTTTTAACCGCGCCAGGCTGTAAGCAGCCATACCGGCCAATAAAAGAACGCTGGAAACAGTCACAACAACAAGAAAGCCACTATTTCGCATCGTGGTCGCAAAATTGCCTTCCACCCATGCTTTTGGATAATTTTCCCATAATATATTCTTGGGTGGTCCAAGCGGATTGAGACCTAGTTCTGCTGTGCTTTTGAGCGAATTAAACCCTAATATGACCACCGGTCCTAAAGCAAAAATGAGCATCAGGATGATAACTATATGGTTAATGGCCTGGCTTGGTTCCCTGCCTGGCTTGAATATTCGAGATATTTTGTTCATATCTCAACTCCTCTTCGACGCAGAATTGCTACAATACTCAAAATAACAGCAGCGAAGAAACTGATCGTGAGACCGATTGCAGAAGCATAACCAGCCTCAAATCGGCCAAATGCTTCTTTGAATAGCATCGTACCCAATACTTCGGATGAGCCAGCAGGACCGCCCTGGGTGAGCAACCAAACATAATCAAATACCAAGAAGGACCAAATGGCTACCATCATGAACATAAATAATAGTGTGGGGCGAATACCTGGGATCGTAACATAGAAGAACTCTTGCCATCGATTAGCGCCATCGATCTTTGCTGCGTCGTAGAGATCTGGCGCTATCCCCTGCATGGCAGCTAGAAATAGGACCACTAGAAAAACCCAGAAATGCCAATTATCCACGAAAGCGATTGCAAACAATGCGGTATCAGGGTTGCCTAAAAATGCCCGATTGAGGCTTTCAAAACCTAGCTTCCCCAGTTGAGCTCCAATGCCTCGTCTTGGACTGAGCAAATTTGACCAGATGGAAGCCGTAATAACACTTGGCAAGATGTAGGGGATGAAGAGAGCTGTACGATAGACCATTCCCCCACGTTTTATCTTCGCTAAGTAGCTGGCAACAACCAATGCCATGCCAAAGGGGACTGTAAGAAAGAAGATCATCCAGACCACATTATTTTTAAATGCATCCTTAAAGGTCTGATCTTCAAAAAATAGCACCCGAAAATTTTCCAGGCCGATGAACTCCGCCTCTCCGATCCCGGACCAATCTGTGAGGGAATAACCGACTGCAAATAGTGATGGACCGACTACCACCAAGAGGTAGAGAGATAATACCGGTAGGATAAATAACCAAGGCTTGATATTCTTGCGAAAAAATGGTGTTTTAAACCAATTCATAGTTCAACTCCACATGGCTTATCTCGGAATCTCATTACGATGATACCTTCAACAAAAAAGAAATAATAGCTATAGATGTCTAGTTAATTGAGTTGAAGGATGCTCCGGTAC
>JBARSJ010000199.1:0-1695 GCA_049644685.1 Anaerolineales bacterium | reverse complement strand
CCATTATATCGCCTGTGGCCTGCCAGGGATGCGGTATATGTGCCAGCGAATGTCCCATGGATGCTATCCAGATCGGCGGATTTAGTGATGAGGAAATGATCGAAGAAGTCAAAAGCGGTGTTGCATCCGGTAACGGAACGCCCCGTATCCTTGCATTTTGTTGTCAGAACTCGGCCTTTGAGGCCGGAGAGATGGCCGATATATTTAAAATGCAGCTACCTGACGGCCTTCGAATGATAAAGGTTCCCTGTGCGGGAAAGATAGATCTCGATTATATATTAAATGCCTTTGTTGCAGGGGCTGATGGTATTCTGGTCATGGCCTGTCATCCGGGAAATTGCAAGTCCGAAAAAGGAAACACATATGCACAGTGGCGGGTTAATGACGCATACCGGATGCTGGAAGAGGTAGGGCTTGAAAAGGACAGGCTTTGCTTTGTCGGCACGGCTTCAAACATGGGAAGCGGCTTTTCTTCCATTGTTGTCGATATGGAAAAAAGAATAAAGGAATTAGGTTTAAGTCCATTAAAATAAATAGGATTTGGAGGGTTATCCGATATGGCTGAAGAAGCAATCAAACTTGGAGGCAAAAGAGAAAGTATTTTTCTGGACAAGGTAAAGGAGCTTCTCCCGGATGGGGGGAATCTTAATCTTTGCCTGACCTGTGGCGCATGCTCTTCCGGATGTCCTGCTACGGGTCTAGCGGATATGGATCCGAGGAAGTTTTTGCGCATGGCTGCGCTGGGCATGGATGAGGAGATTACGAAAAGCCCCTGGGTCTGGATGTGCACCGGTTGCCAGCGGTGTATTTATGTCTGCCCAATGAAAATAGATATTCCCCAGCTGGTTTATGAAGCCAGGGCAACCTGGCCCAGGGAAGAGCGGCCTAAGGGGATCCTGGGATCGTGCGACATGGCATTGAGAAACGATAGCTGCAGTGCCATGGGTACATCTGAGGACGACTTTAAGTTCGTTGTTGAAGACGTGCTTGAAGAGTATCAGGAAGCACAGCCTGAATTTAAAGATATGCAGGCGCCAATAGATAAACAGGGGGCTGAGTTCTTTTTGAACCAGAATTCCCGAGAACCGGTGACCGAGCCGGACGAAATGCCGCCTCTCTGGAAGATTCTCCACCTGGCTGGTGTGGATTGGACGTATGGGAACAAAGGCTGGGCAGCGGAAAACTATTGTATGTTTCTGGCTGACAACAAAGCCTGGGAACATATCACCCGGACCACAGCCAAACAGGCTGATTACCTTGGATGTAAAATTTTCCTCAATACCGAATGAGGGCACGTAACCTTCTCAGTCCTGGCAGGACTGAAAAAATTCAATATCGAGCATAATTTTGCAGTTAAAAACATTTACGAATATTATGCAAAATGGATCCGGGAAGGAAAACTCAAGGTCAATTCCGACTGGAACAAAGATTTGAAGATCAAGTTTACGGTTCAGGATCCGTGCCAGATCATACGCAAAAGTTATGGTGATCCAATTGCGGAAGATTTGCGGTTTATCGTCAAATCGGTAGTGGGTGAAGAAAATTTTATCGAAATGACCCCTAACATGTCGAATAACTATTGCTGCGGCGGCGGCGGCGGTTTTCTCCAATCGGGATATACAGATGAGCGTCGTGCTTACGGCAAGCTAAAAGCAGACCAGATTCTGGCTACCAAAGCGGATTATTGTATTGCTC
>JBARSJ010000198.1:0-2209 GCA_049644685.1 Anaerolineales bacterium | reverse complement strand
CTTCTGAGTATTCGGCGGAACTGACCCGTTCCTTCCGCGGCTTGAGGATTTGGCTGCCTCTAAAATTGTACGGAGTCAAAGCTTTTAGAGAGAATCTTGAAGAAAAACTGGATCTGACCGATTGGATGTACCGGAAATTTCTGGATGAACCCGGATTCGAATGCCTTTCGGTCCCAGACCTCTCGGTTATCGCTTTTCAATACCGTCCGAAAAAAGCTGATGAATCACAGACGGATACCTTCAACAGAAAACTGCTGGAAAAAATCAACCGCAGTAAAGAACTCTTTCTCTCGAGCACACTGCTGCACGGCAAGTTCGTCATCCGAGTCTGTATCCTGAGTTTCCGGACTCATCTCCCCGAAGCTGTGCAAGCTTTTGATGTCATCGTTTCTAAAGCCAGAGAGCTTGAAAAAGAGCTTTACGGTTCAGGATAGATGGGGCTTTATAAGATACTGGAAACAACCGCCCGGTCTCAACCCGATCAATTGGCCTCAGTCTGTTGCGGGCAAAAATGGACTTATAAACAGCTCAAAGAAAGAGTCGACAGACTGGCCGCAGCCTTTCAGTCTCTCGGAATCAAACGAAAAGACAGATTGGCTATTGTCCATACGAACTGTCATATTTATCTCGAAGCCTACTTTGCAGCGGCTGGCATAGGCGCCATTCTCGTCCCCATCAACTATCGGCTGTCTCCACGAGATATCTCCCTCATTCTTAACGATTCTGGAGCGAAAGTCTTGATCGCACAGGATGAGTTCCTCTCTTCTGAATTGAAGAACCAGGCAGAATTCCACAGTCTTAAGAGCATTATTGTGACCGGGATACCTGACAAGGGCTTGGATCCGAGAGATTATCTTTTTTATGAATCCTTGATCGAGGATCCAACCGCATTCAGGATTCTTGATGAATTTCCTCAAGATTCTGATTTTGCCCAGATCTACTACACAAGCGGAACGACGGGGAATCCAAAAGGAGTTATCCTCACTCACGGCAACAACGGAAGGCATGCGCAGGAGGCTGTGCATGAATTCAACCTTTCCGCTCGAGACAACTGGCTCCATGTTTCCCCCATGTTTCATCTGGCGGATGCATGGGCTGTCTGGGCCATCACTATGGCGGCCGGAACGCACGTGATCGTCCCTTTCTTTGAATGCAAAACCGTTCTGTTTGCTATCCAGGAACACAAAGTGACTCTGAGCAATTTCATTCCGACCATGCTCAACCTTTTAGTTAAAGATGACCGCCTGGAGGACTATGATTTAAGCTCTCTACGATTGGTTCTCTCGGGCGGAGCCCCTATTGCCGCCGAAGTCGTAAAACAAGTCATGGAAAGAATAGGCTGTGACTACATCCAGACCTATGGTTTAACCGAAACAAGCCCTTTTCTGACCATATCCAAACTCAGGGAAAACATGTCCGGCCTTTCCCATGAGGAGAAATTCCGGTTAAAAGTGACCACAGGAAGGCCGTTCTCCGGCGTGCAACTTAAGGTTATCAAGGCAGACGGGAGCGAGGCAAAAGCAGATGGGAAGGATGTTGGGGAGGTCATCGTCAGAGGCGAAACCATCACGCCGGGATACTGGAGCCGGGAAGAGGAAACCTCCAAACGGATTGTTGCCGGATGGCTGCACACAAGAGATCTGGCCGTTGTCAATGACGAGGGATACATTACCTTTGTGGACAGAATGGATGATGTGATCAACACCGGCGGGGAAAATGTGTATTCCGTTGAAGTGGAGAACGTCCTTTATGCCTATCCGCAGGTCCTGGAAGCAGCTGTCATCGGTTTGCCCGATCCTGTTTGGGGAGAAAAGGTGATGGCGGTCGTGGTTCTAAAAAAGGACAAGAAGGTGGAGGAATCCGACATCATTAATCACTGCCGGGAACAGTTGGCTCACTTCAAATCACCCAAAAAGGTCATCTTTACGGATTCCTTGCCCAAAACCGGTTCTTCTAAAATTTTCAAATTCAGGCTCCGGGAACAGTATTGTCATTTGACAGTCGATGAATAAAAAATTAAAAGCCGGCTTCAGGAGGAGCAATCCGGAATGGATGGATCGGACCATGATGAGAGCTGTTTATGTATGAATTTTTAAATCTCTTCTTTTTTGTCTTTCATACATCCATCATTCTTTTCATCCTTTTCGGCTGGATTTGGAGGAAAACGAGAAAGGCCAATTTGGCACTCATTCTGCTGACGGCCTTTTCC
>JBARSJ010000197.1:0-2764 GCA_049644685.1 Anaerolineales bacterium | reverse complement strand
GCTGGGCTGAAAGATCAATAAGAAGCCTTCAAATAGTCTCAGACTCACCAGTTTAGCGATGTTCTCTCGGGGGAGGTTTTACTCATTTTGGGTGGGTGAGTAGGGTAGCATTCATCTATGCATTTCGCGCAATTTTATAGGGGTAACTTAGCCTGATCCGTTAATCTCCCTTCTACTCATAAATCTGGATAAGCTCTTAAATGCGCGGATCTAATAAAAATATATACGTCTGTTTGAGCCGTTGACACGTATCTTCGGAATCATTATGCTTAATTCCAGCAGGAGTACAGGGGATGAAATGTCCGAAGTGTGATGCTGAAAATACTCAGGATTCTCAGTTCTGTAAAAAATGTGCGACATCCCTTACAGGTGCTGAAGAAGCTCAACCTATTCCCACCCAAACCATCGAAACGCCCAAGAAAGAGCTAACAACAGGCTCGACCTTTGCGGGGCGATACCAAATCATCGAAGAACTTGGCAAAGGCGGGATGGGCAGGGTTTATAAGGCTCTTGATACGAAAATAAATGAGAAGATAGCCTTGAAGCTGATAAAACCAGAGATATCTTCTGATAAAAAGATAATCGAGCGTTTCAGCAATGAGCTGAAAATGGCTCGAAAGATCGGCCATAGAAATGTGGGGAGGATGTTCCATCTGGGGGAAGAGGAAGGTGCCTATTTTATTACGATGGAATATGTGGATGGTCAAGATCTAAGAGGACTTATTAAACAATCTGGCCAGTTAACCATACAGAAAGCTGTCGCAATCTGTGAACAAGTCTGTGAGGGCTTAACAGAAGCTCACAGTTTGGGTATCGTCCACCGAGATCTCAAGCCGAGTAACATCATGATAGATAAGGAGGGCAATGCCAGGATAATGGATTTTGGGATTGCCCGCTCTCTACAAGAGAAAGGCGTGACTGGATCTGGAGTCATGATCGGTACTCCAGAATATATGTCACCAGAGCAGGTAGAAGGCAAAGAAGCCGACCAACGATCTGACATCTATGCTGTGGGAATTGTCCTGTACGAGATGCTAACTGGACGAGTGCCCTTTAGAGGTGACACTCCACTTAGTATCGCATTAAAACACAAAACTGAAGTGCCGCAAGATCCAAGAAACTTGAATACCAGAATCCCAGAGGACCTTCATGGTATTGTTCTGCGCTGCCTAGAGAAGTCTAAAGAAGATAGATTCCAGAATATTGAAGAGCTCCTAAGGGAGCTGAGTAATATAGAGGGATCCTTTCCTGCCAGTGAGCAATTGTTGCCCAAAGAGGAGGCCGGCATGTTACAAAAGGATATCAGTGATGGTAAAGGAACTGATATGAACGGGTCTAGACATAAGCTCTATTTGGTCTTAGCAGCCGTCGTTCCCGCGCTACTTGTGTTTCTGTTCATGTCCTATTATTACTCAAAAAAGCCTGTTGATGATGCTGATGTTAACATTTCACTGGCTATCTCAGGCAAACCATTGGCTTCCTATTCATTTTATCCAATCTCTGTTTCCGAAGAGGGCTTTCCCTATATTGATAAGGTCTTGTTTATGGATGCCGTGAACATGCTTCGAGAAAATCCCGATGCGAGAGCAGTGGCTGATTTAATATATCTGGAGAGAAAACAGAATATTACGCTCCAACTTAGCGATTCAGATAAGCGACTTTTTCAGGCCTTGGTTTCAGAGGTGCCTATCCCCGATGTGGTGCAACAAGAGGCATATATAGACCGTCTTTTTTCCGCTTATAAGCAAATCGTGAACGGCATCGGACAAACCTTCGCGGGAACCCCAATTGAGATTGTTCTCCACGATTCTCGTGATCCCATGCGGTCAATCCAAGCGATTCAAAATCCTATATCAGGGAGGCAGCTTTACCAGTCCACAACAAACTTTGGTATTGAAATGATCAAGTGGTATGCGATTCACACTCAGCAAGGCTCGAACTTCATCAGCTACAACCTCAAGCTGGCCGATGGCACTCCCATCAAATCCACGACGATACCACTCTACGATCCGGATTACGGATATTTAGGCTCTATTTGCGTGAATATTCGCATAAGCGATATTTCAGAGACAGATCTTGATGAGAAAACAAAGAAGTTTCTGGCCGCATTTCGCAGGACTTCGGACAATTACAACATTGAGGAAATGATTGATAATGCCAAAAAGAATCTTACTCATAAACAATCTGAAAAATAGAAATGCCTGACACCCACACCATGAGGTTGTATCCTATTCCCGCAGTCCAAGGGGAAACCGGCATATGAAATGCCCGAAGTGTCAGCACGAGAATCCTGACAATACCCGATTCTGTGGAAAATGCGGTAGCGCTTCATTTCCCGCAGAAGGAGTCTCGCTCACCAAAACCCTGATCACTCCAGCAGAGAGACTGAAAGAAGGGAGCAGTGTTAAAGGACGCTACACGATCATCGAGGAGCTGGGCCGCGGTGGTATGGGTGTTGTGTACAAGGCAGAAGACATCAAGCTCAAACGCACTGTGGCCCTCAAGTTCCTATCATCGGAATATACACTTAGGGAGATGTGAGGATGAAAAAATATTCAAATATTTTCCTGGCAATTTTGATCCTGTTTTCATCCTATTTTTTGGGCATTGCAGCGGAACAAAAAAGCACACTGGAGATTCCCGAAGGTTTCACGGGAATCATCTACTACGGGTCCCTCATCTCCGTGCCGAGTATGGAAAAAACGCTGGGGCACAAATATGAGGGGCCCATCCATGAGGTTCATCTATTAGGCTATGAAAGAGT
>JBARSJ010000196.1:0-2176 GCA_049644685.1 Anaerolineales bacterium | reverse complement strand
GATCACGCGCTTTGTCGAAGTATTCATTTCGGCCATAGGTCGAGGCGGCTGTCGTGTAGGCGGAGCGGAGATAGTTCTGATTTTCCGGATTTGTGGCGATAAATGCTTCTAGTGCTGAGGGATCCTTTTGAGTCCGGGCCATCTGCAGGGCGACCCTGTAAGAAGCTTCCTCTCCGTATCCTTTTGTGTCTTCCGGATCGAGTTCGAGAACCTTCTCAAAGTAGGGATTGGCATTTGGCGTTTCGAAGCGGGTCAAATACTTCTTGGCCAGCTTGTAGTTGATGTCCACGTCCTCAGGATTCTGTTCGTGTTCGGCCAGGACGGCCGAAAGGGTATTGACGCCTGCGGAAAAATCTTTGAGCATCTGGAAAACTTCCTCTTTGCCGGCGTCTTCTCCTCCAAATCCGACGAATCTGTCGATCTCCTCGCCGTCGGCGTCGAGGAAGACGACGGTCGGCGTTCCGGGAGTGTTGAACTTGGTGCGCCATTCGTTGTAATCTTCATCTGATACCGTGACCCTGAGATTGACATACTTGGTGTTGGAAAACTCACCGACTTCGCTGTCTTGCCAGACCAACTGGTCCAGCTCTACGCATGCTCCTCAACCAGGTGAGAAGAAGTCGATCATTATGAGTTTGTTCTGGGCTTTGGCCTGGGCGATGGCATCATCCAGACTGATCTTCTGGAATTCGATTCCATTGCTTTCTGTAGCAGGGGGTTCACCCTTCTCTACGGTCTGGCAGGCAAAGACACAGAGGCTCAAAATGACCAACATCAATGAGAGATGTTTTTTCATAACGTCCTCCTGCAAAACATCATACCTGTATGTATTAAATTTTCAAGTCTTTATAAAATATGCCGGAGATTCCGAAATCCCGGGCATTTGCCCGCCTTGAAATTTTTTCAATCCGGTTTACCGCTTCTTTTCATCCTCGTCATCAATAATGCCCGAGTCGACATCTTTCCGCAGGTCGATGAATTTGCTCTCCCTCTGATGGACTTATGTTTGTCTCCTTTTGCGCATGATAAGATAGAATCCAACCAGTCCCGCAATAATCAGGCCGATGTCCGCATAGAGGCCCAATAAAGTAGGGATGATTCCGAGAAGGGACTCGATTAGAGGGACAATAAGCAGAATGAGAGGAAAGCGCCTTCGGGCTATAATCAGAAGTCCGAGAGTGAAAATGCAGACCGGGCAGGGCGCCACGCCGAACACCGGATAATTGTGCAGGGGATGGCCGGTTAAATAACCGATAATTGGATAAATGATCAGGGCATAGATAATATATATCGCTCCCGTCATTCCGTAAATATCGGCCTTGAAAGAAAAAGAAAGAAGCTTATTTTCTGATTTGAATCCGAAATAGAGAAACAAAATTCCTTGGAAAACTGCCATGACCCCCAGCATATAAAAAATCGGGAAATCCGGAGCTAAAAAACCGAAAAGACAGACAATCCCTGCCCACAACCAGTAGAAGGAGAGGATAAAGAGAATGATGTTGTCTGAATATTTGACACGCTTGACAGCCAAAAGGATGACAAAGGCAGCCAGCGCATAGGCGGCAATCTGTATTGGCCAGATGGCTTGGTTGTACTTGCTAAAAGCTTGAAAAAGAGAGCCCGGATTTTGAAGAAGATCACCCATGAGGTATTTGATCACTCCATTCCTCCTGTTCTATCTCTATCTTTTCTTTGGGCAAAAATCCATCTTCTCAGTTCTCTCGAAGGCAAAACTTATCCTTATAGTGATTTGTTTCTCTTCTCTATCTTTGTATCTCAGCCAGCCGGGTTTTTGCATCCTCGATTTCAGCAATACCGGGATCGGCATTTTTCCAGAGATCGAGGAAATGTTCGTAGTGCTCGATGGCATTGGCCGTGTTGCCCTGTTGTTCTTCTATCTGACCGAGCATATAGAAGGATTTAATATAAATATCTCCATAGTAGAGCTTTCCTGTGACATAGGCCTGAATTATCTCATACTCTTCTTTCGCTTTCTCAAGGTTGCCTGACAGGAAATAGGCAAGGGCGCGGGGCCCGGCGAAGACAGCTTGATCGCAGTCGAAAGGACCATAGCCGAACTCTTTTTGAAGCAGAGGCTCGGCTTTTTCGAAATGGGAAATCGCGTGAGAGATATTATTCTTTTCCAGATCGATTCTCCCTCTGAGCTGATAATAAT
>JBARSJ010000195.1:0-31388 GCA_049644685.1 Anaerolineales bacterium | reverse complement strand
AAGGGACCCGGTCCTTTTAAAGGACCGGGTCCCTTAAATAATCACCTTAATTTCCTTACCTCAACAGGCTCATATACTCCCCAATATCCTCCAGTTCATCAAAGCGCCAGGTGAGGTCAATCACCTGATCCTGCTGTTCACTACTGAGAATATCCCCTGCGTTTGCCCGGAATTTGGAAACAATTTCTTCATCACTCATTGGATTCTGTGGAGAACCCTTGGCATGGTCCACCTGGGCTGTATGGGTTTCTCCAGAATTCGTAGTGATGCTAACCCGGGCCCGTTTTACCCCGGGGAACATAGCATCAATTTCGGGATCAGCAACGACTTTGATTTTTCCTAACAGATCCCAGATGCGTGGATCCTTTAGCTTTTCATCGCTGAACGAATCCGGCAGCACATTTCCATCAGCAACTGCCGCCGCAATAACATAAGGCAGGCTGTGATCCGCAGTTTCTTTGGTAGTCGGCTGATACTTGCTGGGATCGGAAAGAATATCTGCTCCCCGGGCTGTGGTCTCTACCAGGATCTGGGAAATATCTTCCGCAGCCAGGTCCTGCTCCTGGCATACCTGCAGGGCAGCGCTGATCGGCTGGTGGGTGAGCGCTTCAGTGGGAAAAGCCTTATAGCTGCATTGAGTGATCATAAATTCCTCACCCAACCCTTTCAAAAGCCATTCAGGCTGCCATTCGACGTTATTAAGGACCTCAAATAAACCTTCTTTGCCTTCAATTACTTCCACTGGGCCTTCGTAACCTTCCCTGGCTATCAAGGCAGCAATAACGCCTGCCTGGGCTGCCAGCGGATCCGCAGTGTTTTTCATATTGGTCAGGTGTCCCGCCACTACACCGCCCAGCGTAAAGTGGCTGCTGCCGCTAATTCCCACGGCGGCAACCATTTGATCCAGGTTCAGGTCATACATTTTTCCTGCCACCAGCGGGCTGACAAATTGAGTCAGTGTTGCATGATGCCAACCGACCTCCCGTACTCCAGGATTGGCCGCATGGCACCAGCGCAGTTCCATTTCATAAGCGATGATGATCGCCACCAGCGTTTCCCGGCCTGTTTTTCCATTCACTTCCGCAGCAGCCAGGGCAGCACCGATCATATCAGATGGATGAGAGGGATCCTGCTCCCAATAAATATCGTTGTAATCCAGCGCCCGGGTAAGCAAGCAGTTCATCAGGGCCGCATTAGCGGCGTTGGTTTTAAAATCGCGGCCAATGATGCTGGCTTCCGGTGTACCCCCCAATTTTTTAGTAAACCTGTACATTGCAGCCATATCTTCGTTGTTCACCGCAGCCAGGGCGCAGCCCATACTGTCAAGTAAAAACCGCTTCGCTTCCCAGGTCGATTCATCCGGGATATCCTGGTATTGTAAATCAATCGCAAATTTAGCCATCTGCCCGCTTAATGAACTCATTCTCCACTCCTTTCAGGGTACCTTCTGAAAACTACAATCTTTCCGCAACAGCATTGGCAACATCCAGCGTTGAACTCTTACCACCCATATCATAGGTTTTAACTTTACCCTCTTTGATCACACCGGCTATAGCTTTTTCCAGCGCACTCGCTTTTTCTGTCTCTCCCAGCCAATCCAGCATCATTTTTGTCGTCAGCAGCATCGCGTGGGGGTTTACAATATATTTTCCTGCGTACTTGGGCGCGGAGCCGTGCGTGGGTTCAAACACAGCCAGATCATCACCGATATTTCCACTGGACGCAAATCCCAATCCACCCACAAGCTGTGCTGACAAATCAGACAGGATATCGCCAAAGAGATTGCCGGTCACCATCACCCCGTAGTTTTCGGGATTCTTCAGCATCCACATCATTTGGGCATCGATATTGGTTTCCCACAGCTCAATGGCAGGGAATTCTTTCTGAATCTCACGGGCTACACGGACCATCATACCGCTGGTTTCTCTCAACACATTGGGTTTTTCCACCAGAGTAACAGTTGGATAGCCGTGTTTTTGGGCATACTCAAATGCCCGGCGTATAATCCGGTCCGCGCCGCGCATCGTAACCACTCTGACTGTCATTGCCATGTCATCGCCAGCTACATCGTCGAAATTTCCCAATGCCGGGGCATATTTTTTCATCATTTCCCGCAAGTCATCTTCAACCGGGTGGAATTCTACACCGCTGTACAATCCTTCCGCGTTTTCCCGGAAGACCACCAGGTCAATATCTTCCCGGTAGTTAAGTGGATTGCCTGGATAGGCTTTACAGGGCCGCAAATTGCAATAAAGCTGCAACTTCTGACGCAGGCGCACGATGGGACTGCGGTAGGTTAACCCTGTTCCCTGTAGTTCAGGAATCAATTCGTTTTCAGCCTCCAGTTTGGGTTTGGAAGTGATCGCCCCGAACAATCCGCAATCAACCTCATTTAGCAAATCCATTGTCCGCTGCGGCAGTGCTTCGCCTTCAGTCCGCCAGAATTCCCAACCAATATCAGCAGGAAGGTATTCCGCATCAAGCTGCAATTTGTCCAAGACAATCCGGGCAGCTTCCATGACCTCCTGACCAATTCCATCTCCGGGCATCCAGGCAATTTTATATTTTGCCATTTTCACTTTTCTCCTGACTTAAGAATATGTTTGATAAATTTTTTCTGCTGAAGAAAATTTATCCTGAAGATAAGCCGTTATTCTTCAGCTTCCAGCCGTTTTTTGGTATATTCAATCAATCCGCCTGCATTAAATATCTCCATCACTGCTTCAGGCAGCGGTGGAAAATTAAATTCACCCGCCCCGCAGGATATTACACCCGCTTCAAGGTTGATATCAATCGTTTCCCCGTCCTGGATGGCATCCACAGCTTCCGGGCAGACAATGGCGGGAAGGGCGTTGTTTAAACAGTTGCGATAATAAATACGGGCAAATGATTTGGCAACGATGGCGCCTAATTTTGCCTCACTTAAGCAGACAACAGCTTGCTCCCGGGAAGAACCGCAGCCCCAGTTTCTCCCGCCCACAATCACATCCTGAGGCTGTATACCTCCAGCAAATTTGGGATCCAAATCTTCCAGAGCATACTGGGGCATTTCCTGCGGATCACTTACCGTGTAGGTATATTTCCCGGGAAAGATGACATCGGTATTGATATTGTCTCCATATTTCCAGACTCGCCCCTGGATATTTGCCATAAATGACTCCCTCTAATTTCCGCGTTTTTTATCTAGATATCTTTCGGATGCTGGATCTCTCCCGCGACAGCCGAAGCAGCCACCACGGCAGGACTGGCCAGGTACACTTCACTCTCTTTGGTTCCCATCCGCCCCCTGAAATTCCTGTTGGCTGTACTGATAGATACTTCTCCAACAGCAGGCACACCCATATGATTTCCCATGCAGGGACCGCATCCCGGACTTTCTATCACCGCACCAGCCTTCAGGAATGTTTCCAGGTACCCTGCCTGCAGTGCGGCCAGGTAAACCGCTTCCGAAGCCGGGATTACGATCATCCGTTTTCCTGGAGCAATCTTTCTTCCCTCAAGCACTTCTGCTGCCGCAGCCAAATCGTCCAGCCGTCCATTTGTGCAGGTGCCCAGGAATGCCTGGTCTATGGGTGTTCCCCTCACCTCTGAGAGTGGTTTAACGTTATCCACTGTATGCGGGCAGGCAATCATGGGTTCAATGGCTCCCGCATCGTATTCCATTTCCACGGCATACCGGGCATTTTCATCCGGATAAATCGCCTCAAAATCCCTCCGGGCACGGTCTTTTAAATAGTTAAATGTGAGCTGATCGGGCGGTATAAAGCTGTTCTTGGCGCCCATTTCAGCCATCAGGTTGGTTAACGTGGCCCGCTGACTTAACGGCAAGGCAGCAATCGCCTCACCGTGCCATTCCACGGACATATATAATGCGCCGTCTGCTTTTAAATCTCCGATGACATAGAGTGCCAGGTCTTTGGAAGTCACACCGGTTGGCAAAGATCCACTTACTGTAATCCTCATGCTTTCCGGTACCCGGAGCCAGATCTGACCGATCGCCCAGATGGAAGCCATTTCAGTCCGGCCAATTCCCGCCGCGAATGCACCCATCACTCCAGCATGCGGGGTATGGGAATCTGATCCTAAAATCACCTCTCCCGGCAGGGCAAGGCCCGATTCAACCAGGATTTGGTGGCAAATCCCTCTCCCAATATCATAAAAATTGGTTATTCCCTGTTCTTTAACAAATTCGCGAATTATGCGGTGGTTTTCAGCGTGTTTTGTGCTGGGAGCCGGAGTGGCATGATCCAGGATGACAGCATGCATGTCCGGGTTAGATACTTTTTCCCCTCCCATCCGTTGAAACAAACCATAAATTGGCGCGGTATTGTCATGTGAAAGAACCACGTCCGGTGTGATTTCAACAATTTGCCCCGGTACTGTTTTCGGCAGCCGGGCTTTTTTCGCAAGTATTTTTTCTGCAAAAGTAAGGGGCATAACGTTTCCTGTTTATCTATAGGTTGGGATACCATCTAACCAGTTGAGACACTGAATGATTTAGACTTCCAGCCGACTTTTAAAGGGTAAAAAGGTCATAAAATCCGCATGATGGACAATGTATGCTTCAGTAGTCCGTTTGATCAGATCCCCTTCGCCTGCATGGGCGGCGATTATGTGGCATACAGCTGCCGGCACACCGCATTCTTCAGCCAGAGAAACCCCGGAGAAAGGATGACGGAGATATTTACCATAGGTGCCCTGAAACGAGTTACCATTTTCATCCAGTTCATACTCAAGCAGTTTTCCTACATCAGCCAGAATCGCCCCGGCGATAACCAGGTCAAGATCGATTGGAAGCTCCTCTCCAAAAAAGTCCATCATCTTCTTTGCGCTCTCCCGGGCCACATGGACCACACAACGTTTATGCTCCATGAAGCTGACTTTCAGATCCGGTCCGGCCAGTAAAGTAAAGGGAATACGACCTAAATCCTCAGCCGTCAAAACGCTTCTTTCCAGAGCCAATTCCCAGGTTTTGGTGGTACTTTCCCGCAGCTGAGGATTTTTTATCCAGGATAATTCGGGCCAAAGTTCTTCAATTTTCATCATATTCCCTTTATTTATTATTCAATTACCTGTCTTACCACGTCAATTACAGTTCCATCCACCCAATTTATCGCCGCAATCACTCGCTCCCCAAACTCAATCGGCTCAGGCTTTCCGCAAATACTCTCCGCTTCTTCCTTTAATTCCTCAATAGTCCGGATCGGTAATTTGGAATTTTTCACAGAGTCCAACAAGTCCTTCCGGCGGGGATTAATAGCAATCCCTCGTTCGGTAACTATCACATCAATCAATTCCCCCGGTCCGCATATCGTGGTAACTTCATCTCTGATGATAGGTATTCGATCCCGGAAGAGAGGAATAGGCAGAATGACATTTTTACTGAAAAGGCAGTTCTGC
This sequence comes from Anaerolineales bacterium, assembly GCA_049644685.1. Lineage (GTDB taxonomy): Bacteria > Chloroflexota > Anaerolineae > Anaerolineales > UBA11858 > B10-G9. The sequence goes on along the minus strand of JBARSJ010000195.1, from coordinate 25,988 downwards.
CAGCCACCGATGCCGTGCAGCAAATACCCGTCGGAGTGAGTGACCACATTGGCGTTAAAATTCACATCCACTTCTGTTGCGCCTAAGATAACCACATCCACTATGCCCGCGAAGTTTCCCTTCCCATGGTAGTTATAACTGGTGAACGGACTGGTATTAACATGGTTTGGATTTTCCCGCATGGAACGGACGCCGGCTAGGTCAAAGGTTTGTCCATCCAGGATATAGTCAATTAAACCTTCCTCCAGCATTTCTACCAGGTATTGGTTGCTTCCTCCCCGGGCGAAACGGGCTTTAATTCCTTTTTCCCGCATGATCTCTCCAAAGTAAATGCCAATTGCTAGGGATGTACCACCGGCTCCGGCCTGGAACGAAAAGCCGTCTTCCAGAATTCCCACCTCGTCACAGAATTTGGCAGTCAGTTCTGCGATAAAGAGCCGGTCGGGGCTCTTGGTGATGAGGGTTGTACCGGAGATGATCCTTTCCGGGATGCCAATTTGGTCCATCTCTACCACATAATCCACATAATTCCCTTGAATTTGCCAGGGAACGCAGGGAAATGGAACCAGGTTGTCGGTCACTACAATAACCTTATGGGCATACTGCGAATCTGCCAGGGCAAATCCCAGCAGCCCGCAAGCGGAATCACCGGTTAAGCCATTTGCGTTTCCAAAGGGATCTGCAGTCGGGGCGGCGATGACAGCGATATCAATGACCACGTCACCGTCCTGGACAGCCTGGTAGCGGCCGCCATGGGACCGCAGGACACCTGCTCCCTTCATATTTCCCAGCGATGCGAAACGGCCCAGCGGACCATTCATACTGCCTTCAATATGATGGATCGTGCCGTCCTTCAAATAGTCAATCAAGGGTTCATGGCAGTGAAAGGCCGCTGAAGGAAACCAAACTAAATCTTTAACTCCCAACTCCGCGGCTGCGATAAAAATCTGATTGGCAACCAGGTCACCGTTGCGGAAATGATGATGGGTAGAAACTGTCATTCCATCTTTGAGACCTGCTTTTTTTAAGGCTGTCTTGAGGTCATTAACCAGCTTATTGCCGTCCTCGGGATAATCCGCACAAGATGGCAGCAGCGGGGCATACCTTCGACCGGTCGTTTTATATTTATGGACTCCCTGAAATGGAATTACCGGTTTTCCGTTGATTTTTTCCGGTATCATCCTGCCCACAGCGTTTTTTACAAATTTATTTGCCATAACTACTATTCCTATTTTTCCTGAAAATCAATGGTCATTATCACTGCCCTGCTCTTTCCAGTTTTCAGGCAGCTGCCCGGATTTCACAGCCAGGTCAATTGTCTTTTGAGCCCTTTTCACCACCGGCGGATCGATCATCTTTGATCCCAGGGAAACTACACCCAGACCCTTTAAGGCAGCTTCATCAAATGCCCTGACTATATCTTTTGCTTTTTGAATTTCATTCTCGGTAGGCGCAAAAGATTCGTGAATTACCTTAATTTGTCGAGGGTGAATACATCCCATACCGTCGAACCCAAGTGATTTGGATTCCGATACCACATCCCGTAAAGCATTCATATCAGACACATCAGAAAATACAGAGTCAATCGCTTGAATACCTGCAGCCCGGGCAGCATTGACTACCTGGGTCCGGGCAAAAAAGGTTTCTTTTCCTTCTTTAGTCCGGGGCGCTCCCAGATCAGCCGTGTAATCTTCTAATCCAATTGCCAAAGCTGCTACGTTCTCTGATCCGGAAGCAATTTCAAACGCTCTAACCACACCAAGAGCGCTTTCAATAATTGGCATGATATAAACCGGGTAATCAAAACCGGAATCGGAAAGTATTTCTGAGATCTTTTTATCAACTGCCTGGACCTGGTCAGCTGATTCACATTTTGGCAGCAGGATTAAGTTTACCTGGTGGGGAACGAGATAGGTTAAATCATCCAACCCCAGGGGAAGTTGATTGATCCGGACCATTCTTTCCGCCCCGTAGAAGTTCACCTGTCTTAATGCATTCCGAACCAGGAAACGCGCTTGCTCTTTTTTATCTGGGGCGACAGAATCCTCCAGGTCCAGGATGATTCCGTCCGGCTGGTGAATGCCTGCGTTTAACATCAATTTTGGAGAGTTTCCCGGTAAATATAGTCGTGAACGCCGGGTGCGATCTTTCCTGGTTTGATACTTGTTTTCAGGTATCATCTCCAGCAAAAATTCTTCCTGGGAGTCCAGGCAAATTTTAACTGCAGCCTCTATGCGGGCAGCCAGAACAAATGGAAGCGCGCCGCGGTCAATAATCTCAAGTTTGGCATCTTTAATCTGAAAGTGATCCAAAATTTGATGGGCTAAATCCTGAATCGATTTTTTATACAACGCATCAACTTTACTGTTGAGAATGAATTCTACACCCCCACTGGATTTAAGCTCTAAGGCAGCATAACAATCTGAGCGAATTTCAGGTCCTTGATTTCCAGCAGTTCCTTTCTTACCCAAAATGCCCTCCCCATGATCTGGTTTGCCAACAATTGGAAAATAAACCTTTTTTCATCCCGGAAAAGATACCTTCTTCTTTCCCACAAATTGATTATCTATTAGAGCAAAATTATATCTTATAACAGGGTTTGATTCAATTCTTCTGCGATACTTTGAAGAAAAAAAACTCTCTGGTGCAACCTCTTTTTCTGCGAAATCCTGCTTGACACAGAACGTATGTTCGTGTATAATTTTGACTAGCACAAACATTCTACTTTTTCTTACGTAGACCCCAGGAGGATCAGAGGATGACTCCGAAAGCCCGGAAACAACTAAAAGAACGCCATAAACAGGTCCTGGAAGTTATTCAGGAGTACCGTGCCAAACATGGTTATGCCCCTTCCTACAGGGAGATTTGCGCTCGGACTGATATCACATCCACTTCGATGGTAAATTATTACCTTGAGCAGCTGGAAGAGATGGGATACATTGAACGCAGTGAAAATATCTCCCGCAGTATTAATATTGTAGGAGCTGCCCAGGAAAAAGTTGATCGGATATTGGGAAACGTCAAACAGACGGTGCAGGATATTTCACGATCATTGACAATCCCGGTTGTAGGGCGAATTGTGGCCAGTGAACCGATTCCTATCCCCGAAACGGACTTCAGTTTATTTGACGCAGAATCCAATATTGATATTCCAGAATCATTAATACCATTTAATATCCAAAAAGAGAATTTATTTGCTCTTGAAGTGGACGGCGATTCGATGATTGACGCCATGGTTAATGATGGAGATTTGATCATCATGAAACCCGTCCAGGAAGCAAAAAATGGAGAGATGGTCGCAGTGCGCTTCAAAGATCGAAACGAAACCACCCTCAAGCATTTTTATCACGAAGGTGACCGGGTCCGTTTGCAACCTGCCAATCCCACCATGGACCCCATATATGTTGACTCTTCAACTGAGATTGAAGTCCAGGGAAAAGTTGTGCTGGTAATTCGCCAGATCTAGTTTAGTTGTGGATTACGAGGGAACGCTTCACCCTCCTCATCTAGAGCCGCTTCAGCCAAGAGGCGGCTCGATTTATTTAAATATATCCTTCTTTACGGACACGTTCCAAACACTGATCCGTCAAGCTTCACTCCCGGAGAATATCGGCGGCCTCCAGCCAACGGGATTTCACTATGAAGCTCGAGCGGGAAATTACCGCTAAGATCAGGATTCCTGGTTAAGGATTGATTTAATCCGCCTTCAGAACCATAAGAAATTCGCAGCCGCAATCTCCCATCCCCATCCCAAATTGAAATCGTATCGCCAGTATTGTTTAAAGCCAATGATCCTGCAGTAAGAACCAGACTACCGCCAAATTCCCCTGAGGGAGAACCGCCGCCAAAAATGATCAGACCGCAGTGACCAGCGAGCAACGTTCCCGGTGGGAAGGTATACCGTATTCGGACCGCATCTGCAATCACCCAATCACTAATATCAAACACCGAATCAGTGAGGTTTATCAATTCCAGGAATTCATCATCATCGCTGTGAATCACACCATCTCCATTGGCATCCCCCAGGATCTGATCAGGGTCAGCGTGAATCTCGTTCAGAACGATCTCCTCATCCTCAACATAAATTGGCGTTGGAGTGTCCGAAGGCTGTTCTGGAGTTAGGGTTATAGTCGCCTCAGGTGACCCGGTATCCGTCGTCGCAGGAGTTGAGGTAGAAGATGGACTGGGGGTCAGTGAGGTAATCCCGGTTGGAGAGGGAGTGTTTGTCTCAGCTATTGTGGTGGGCAGTGTGGTGAAACTCGGCGTGGCTGACGATCCCGCTGTAGCAGTTGGGGATGGGCTCACCAGCGGGGTTAAACTGGGGCTGGAACTCGGCTGCGGAGTTTCTGTCGGGGTTGGCAGCACAATTAAGGAAGCAGTAGCTGTCGGCGTCCCTTGTAATGTAGAGGTAACTGTGAAAGAGGGCGTCAGCTGGAATGTTGGGGTCAAGGTAAACGTAATAGTAAACTCTGGTGTAAATGTTAAGCTGCTGGTCGCTGTCAGGGTAGGCGTTGCAGAGGAGGATGGAGTAATCGTGGGTGTGCTGGTTGGGGGTCCGGGATTAACTTTTCCCGGAGAAGGAAACTCAGAAACTTCCCAATCACCTTCTGAATCGGTATCAACTCTCATGGGATGTCTTGCCAGGGAACGCCCCTCTGGCGCTGCTGGAACAGGCGGCTGAAAGGATTCCAAACCAGAACTACCGTACGCCAGGGAGTCAATAATTACATCCCACCCATTCAGCAGGATCAATTCATCCCCTGAATTATTAAGTCTGATCTGACCACCAGCCCAGGCGTTATAGGGGATGAGCTTTTTTACACTCGGATCGGATGCAGATACCTCATAATCAGGTTTGAATCCATAATTTTCTTCGAACACCGCTGCCTGATGGGCAATGAGGATCAAACCGCCCGGATCAATCACCTCTCCTGGAGGGAAGACCAGCATACTCTCAGGATCTCCTCGATGAGCGGCATCTCCCACTTTTACTCCTGTCAATGGCATTGGTTCTTCTTCAGGGTTGAATATCTCGATCCACTCACCTTCCGGTTCATCTCCAACAGGATTGGCCATGATTTCACTCAACAACAGCCGAATTGAAGCTGGAGTAGCTGATGGAATGAAGGGAGTACTAGTTTTTGTGAGAGAAGGTGATGGAGTTTGAGATGGTTCCGGACTGGTCGTAGGGGTCATGACAGGTGTTGGTGGACTGCGGTCAAGTTTCCCTGGAGATCCCCCGATTCGTTCCCGCCAGTCACCAGCCCTGTCCCGGTCCTGTTCAGGAGGATATCTTTCCAAGGTGTGTCCTTCCCGAGGCGCTGTGACTGCTGGCTTAAACGCGGGATATTCTGAGCTTCCATAACTGAGTAGGTCTACCACCCTGCCCCAGGGATCCAACAGCAGAACTTCGTCACCTCCGTTGCTGAACTGGATTGAGTCTCCTCCCCACTCAGGGTAAGGCAATAAGTCCGGGATCAAAAAATCACTATCGACTAACTCAAAGTCTGGGAAGAAACCATAGGTGGATCGGAAAGTTGAAGCTTTGTGGGCAATGACAAGCACTTCCTTGGCTCCTATGTAATAACCATCCGGGAAGCGCAGCATTCCCTCCTTTCCCTGGGGAGAGGTCTCATCACCAATTTTTATCCCCGTCAGCGGCAGATCATACGTTTCAGGATTATAGATTTCAACCCATTCCCCATCCGGTTCTGTTCCTTTTGGATTAGGCAATAATTCTGTGATCAACAGATTAACATGGTAAGGGGTTGGCGTTCCAGTCGGGGTTGAGGTGCATTGGGGACTGATCATGGCAGTCTGGTTTTCCCCTGAAAATTCTTCTCCCGCTTCCCGAGATTGTTCTTCAGCTGGAATATTTAGCAATGAATCTGGAGCAGGCTGCAGCACCACACTGGCAGGCTCAAGCAACTGAAGAAAATATCCATCCTGGTTCTGGCGGAGCAATCCGACCAGATTTTGAACATTATCTCCAACGACAGCTGAGGACAGGAGAGTACTTGTTTGATCATGGGTTATCCGTAATACTCCCCGGACATCAACATCATCAAGCATTAAATGGTCCTTCCACTTAAATTCCGGCAGAACCCAGAAATTACCTTGCCCATCCGCTGATCTAACCACGCGCGCAGCAGGTAGATAAACCCTCATACCCTCATAAGACTCATAATCAAATGAGCCGCCTGAATCTTTTATTTCTTGCTTAAGATCCACAATTTCAGGTAAAGAATTGTCAACCGACAGGATCTGAACAGATTCTTCTCCGGCAATAATGAGGGTTTCTTGATAAAAATCAACCACTACACCATGGACAGTTATTTCATCACCAAGAGAAACCCGGTCGAAAACATTTTGGTACAAAACAAACACGCCACTGGAAGTTCCGTTTCCCTGGCTGCTCCCACAATCCGTGTCCTGGATGAAAATTCCTGCTTGAGCTGCATTCTCAAGGTCGGCAATAACAACCCCGGATACCTCGACTTCCTGTCTATTAAAAGGAGATATTGATCCTGATCCCTGCAAGTCACAGATTGATATTCTGCGGGGTAGTTTCCTGCACCCAACGTTAAACATCAAAGAAGTTAGAATTACCAGGAATAAATAGCCGATCGTTCGTCTATAACCCCCATAGGTTTTCACAACTTTCCCCCTCAGTGCATTCGGTTGGATTGAGCCTTACGGAATTATCTGGGTAAGTACTCTCCAGTATCGCACTTGTTTTTCACTATACACTTTTTTATCCCAATATTCAAGAGAAGGCTATGTACACTTTAAAATGTTGCACTTGTGTTTCGAAGGGTGCTCGCTTATCGTGTTATGGAGTGCCGACTGCCCTTACATGACGCTTCGCAAAAGTCGTAGAAAGAGCAACACTGCGATTCTACCCGGCGACTGAAGTCGCGGGCTAGATATTGGAAACCGTCCCAAGGACGGTTAGGGTTTTTCTGTTAATGTCAATTTCTGGTTTATTTAGAAAATTCCCAGTCCTTATTGCAGGAATTCATTTGATGGTGTTCTTTTTGAGCAGCAATGTATGTAGAGATCTTTGATAGGTGAGTAGGAGACACAGAAATTGCTGCATATCCCCCCTGCCACTTAAAGAAACTATCCGGACGAATAATCTGGGCAATGTAATGAGATGATGATCCTTTAATGTTTTTAACAAATTGTCCAATATTTATCGCTGGAAGTAATTTCACCAACAGGTGAATGTGATTGGGGGTCCCGCCAATTTGCAGCAGTAAACCATTTTGCTGCCTGCATTTTATTGCGATATAGTTGTCCAAAAATTGGTTCCAGCTTGTCGTCAATAAGATCAAGGAGGTCCCAGGTAGCCCAAATCAGATGAATGTATATCCGCGAATAAGAAGCTCGCATAAATTTCCCCCTCACTATTGAATGTTCATATAACAGTATTAATTATAGTGCAGGTTCACACAGAAGTCCCACTGCGTTGGGACTTAGATTAACTAGGCCGCGAATTTATTCGCCGGCTGATATCACAGGTATATGATCATATGATTTCATATTCGCCTGGCGGGCTTGACCTGAACGTAGTCGAAGGAGTAACTGCTTCATAAAGATGGGATGCGGAAAAGCTGTACAATTTACTTTTCAGGATCCCGTTTCCTGTGAATATAATTAATAGGGGATGTCCAATGGTTTTTTGGTACATCCCCTAGAGAGGTAATTTTGATTTATTGTGAGTTGGGGAATCAGATATCTTTCTCCGCTGGCAGATTAATCACTCCTATCCGGTATGCATCAGCAATCAAGGCTGAACTCACCAGCGCCAAATAAGCCGCCACAACACTAAGGGCAAATGGATAAAAACAGCACAGGATCACTGTGAGAACCAGGAAATAAGAGCCGTAAAATAAAACAGTACTACCCCCGATGATGATCAGGAAGGCAATCAGAAAACCGCTCCAATTCGCTTTAAAGATATTCCGGATTTCAGCAAACTTAAATGCGGCAGCAAAATCCCTTTTTACAGCGACATGGGATCCAGCAACTGGAAGGATTACACCAACAACCATGGACAACAGTGTGCCAATTCCCATTAATCCGAATCCCGCCAGATTTCCGGCTAGCATGAAAATTATACCTTCCTCATCAGCCATGCCTCCAACTTCCGCGAAGAACGCAGGGATAAACAAGCATGCATACCCAATGAGCATCAATAGAGTCGAGGGAATCATATAAAGGGCACCAGCGCCAAAGAGCCGGAAACCATCTTCAAAAAATTTACCCAGGTCATCCCATTCCGGGAGAGACGGCTGTTCCTGGTCTACTGCGATCCGTCGGATTATCTCAGCCATATAACCTAAAAGAAGAACAACTGGCAAGACTGGAATAAAACTGATAAAAATTAACGCACTGGCAATCGCTATTTTTTTTACCCAGGCCTCATCTTTAAAAGGGAATACCAGAAATTGAGAAATATCTGTAATCATTTTTTTCTTTGCCATCAAGACCTCCCACCAAACAAGGATTTTCCTTTATTATACTCAATTAAGATTATCCTGAACTGGACCCTAACGTTCCTTCAATTTAAGTAATTATTACTTCTTCCACTATCATTGACTTGGTATAGAAAAGATAGGTGAAGATTACTAAAAAATCCCTTAATAAACCTCTTAATTCCTTCTGTTCGACGCCTCTCCCCACCCCTTGCCTTCCGGGGTACAGAATTTTCTTAAGCTGGTATAATCTAGCTGGTTAGAAAAAAAGGAGTTTGAAGTGGCATTTTCTCCCTTCGATTGGCTGTTGGGATATTTTTCATTAGATATCGGGATCGATTTAGGAACATCAAATACCCTGGTACATGTCCGTGGAAAAGGGATAGTGATCCAGGAACCATCCTGGGTTGCGATCAATAAACGGACCAGAGAACCGATCGCTATTGGTTCTGCGGCGAAGGAAATGATCGGCCGAACACCCGCTGATATCATTACCGTTCGCCCTCTTCGGGATGGAGTAATCTCGGAATTTGAGATCACCCAGGCTATGCTGGAGTATTTCATCGCTAGAGCGCATCAGCAGAGCATTGTTCCAGTCCCCCGCCCCCGGGTAATTATCGGAATCCCTGCCGGTGTTACTGAGGTAGAAAAACGGGCTGTTTATGATGCAGCCATGGCTGCTGGGTCCCGACACACATATCTAATAGAAGAGCCTGTTGCAGCAGCCCTGGGAGCAGGATTGCCCATCGATGAAGTCGGCGGCAGCATGATTGTTGACATCGGTGGTGGAACTTCTGAAGTAGCCATCATGACTATGGGCGGAGTGGTATCCTCCCGATCATTGCGCGTTGCAGGTGACGAACTGGATGAGGATATCATCCAATATATCCGAAATAAATACAATTTACTGATCGGTCAGCGTATGGCCGAAGAAGCGAAAATTAATCTGGGATCCGCTTATCCTCTGCCTGAAGAAAAAACTATGACTCTCAGGGGTAGAAATCTTGTCACCGGATTGCCGGATTCGATTGAAATTTCATCCATCGAACTACGCGAAGCCATCTCGGATTCTGTCCAGACTATTATTGATACCGTACGGGATGCCCTGGATGAAACACCCCCAGAAATTCTTGCTGACCTGATGGATAATGGGGTTTGCCTTGCCGGCGGCGGAAGCCTGCTCCAGGGGTTGGATCAGAGATTGACAGAAGAACTCCAAATTCGGGCTTGGCTGGCAGAAGATCCGATAAGCTGCGTTGCCAGGGGCGCTGGTGTTGCTTTGGAGGACCTCGATAAGTGGAAGGGTTTATTTATAGGGCTGGAGCGCAAGAGCGCCCAGAGAGAATAAACCTTCAGAATTCAATAATCAGCCTTCTCCTCTGGGAGCCTTTTTCTTTTTTCCTTAGACACGACACAGATCAAATCAGAGGGGGAGCAGAATTTTTCGTGGACAGGTTAAACCTAACAAAAGGGTCACAAACCATATTCAGATGAATATACGTTTTCCAAAATCAATCCGGATAGTGGCACTAAGCCTGGTAGTAATTGGAATCCTCGCCCTGGCGCTCAGCGGCGTATTTACCTCTCTTTCCAGATTGGTTGTCTCGCCATTGACTTCCCTCCAAACCTGGGTCTCACAGCAGTACCAGGGAGTGGAAATTTTTATCTCCGCCTCCCAGGATATCCGGGAGATCCGTCAGCAAAATACGGAACTGGAAGCTGAAAATGCCCGCATGCAGGCCCAGATAGTTGAGCTCCAGCAGCAACTGGTGGAGTATGAGATTTTATCTGCATTGTTGGAATTTGCCCGGGCAAACCCTGAACATAAGTACATCGGCGCTTCAGTAATCGGCAGGGATCCCAGTCCATTTCTCAATTATATTATCATCAACCGGGGCTCGGATGACGGACTCAAACGCGGTATGCCGGTAGTAACTCAGAATGGCTTGGCCGGCAGGGTTGTCCAGGTAACGGCCGCTGGAGCCCGGGTCAGTTTAATTACAGACCCGATTACAAGAATTAACGTTAGGATTGAACCATCTCGGAGCGCTGCAGTATTAACCGGATCAATTACAGGAGATATCACCCTGGAACAAATACCCCAGGAAGCAGATGTGAATCCGGGAAATCTAATCTTAACTTCCGGATTGGGAGGTAACTACCCAGCAAATATAATCATCGGCCAGGTTACAAGTGTCAAAAGCCTGGAAAACGATCTCTTCCAAAGCGCTTCAGTTCAATCGGTAACCGATTTTGATGATTTGAATATTGTCCTGGTAATAATTAATTTTGATCCGATCGATATCATTCCTCTCCTACCCAACGCTGATACACCCTGACACGAAACATCAAACAAAACCATGTCTGTGATTCTAAGCATACCTGTACTTAGTTTTATTGCTGTCCTCCAGTCTGCAGTGGTCAGCAGGCTGCCGCTGAACCGCGGGACAGCAGATCTGATGCTGGTGGTGCTAGTTGCCATCACACTTCAGAAATCGGTAAAAACAGCCTGGCAGTGGAGTATTGTGGGAGGACTGCTGACAGATTTCTTCTCCGGATTGCCCTTTGGTTTGTTTACAACCAGCTATCTGATAACCACAGGCATCGCTTTTCTACTGAGAGAGAGGATCTGGCGGTTTTCTTTTTTGATGCAGCTGCTTGTCGTCTTGTCCGGCACATTAATCGTCCATGGTTTATCTATGATGCTATTGATCATCCAGGGAAGCTCACTCCAGCTCACCACCGTTCTACAGGCTGTCACGCTGCCAAGCATTATTCTTAATTTTATGCTTTCCTTACCGGTATTTATCATCATACAGGATATAATTCAGCAATTAAATCCTTCGGAATAACTATGTCACCTTCAACAATTTCATCTCAGAATAAAATCACTAACAATCGGATCATTTCCTTCGCAGTTGTAATAGCGATCATCTTCCTGATTTTTATCTTTCGCCTGTTTTCCTATCAAATCCTCTCCGGGGATACCTGGGTAGCTCTGGCAGTAGAAAACCGTTTGCGGGAAATCAGCCTGGCTCCAACCCGGGGAGTGATTTTTGACCGCAACGGTATTGTGCTGGCAAGGAATGTCGCCTCCTACAATGTGGTTGTCACTGCGGCAAACTTACCTGACGATCAAGGTGCGATACAAAACATCATCCGCTCTTTGGCAGAATATATTGATGTGCCGGTCTCCCGGGGTGAGATTATCCCCGAAAATCCGTTTGTTCCTTGCGTTTCTGACCACGGAATCAGCCAGATCATTGAGTATGGTGAGCAAAGCGCTCCCTTCCTGGATGTGAAAATCGCCTGTAATATTGATCAGACAAAAGCCCAGATCATCCAGGAAAAAAGCATGGATTGGCCGGGAATTTCCCTGGAAATAGAAACAGTCCGTGATTATCCAACTGGATCTCTCACCGCAAGCGTCATCGGTTTCCTCGGTCCGATTTCCAGCTTAGAAGAAGAATATTACACTGACCGGGGATTTGTTACTAATCGTGACAAAATCGGATATGCTGGGCTAGAACGTTTTTATCAATCCATCTTATCTGGAAAACCGGGAAAACGTGTTGTTGAAGTGGATGTCGGAGGCCAGATCATCCGGGATGCTGTGCCTGTGATTTCTCCCTTACCCGGCCAGAATATCTATACCACACTTGATACCCGCTTGCAGCAAGCGGCCGAATCGATCCTCCTGGGTGAAATTGGAGGTTGGAATGCATATTTAGGTGAACTCCGGATCACCAGCGGTGTCGTAATCGCCATGAATCCGCAAACCGGGGAAATATTAGCGATGGTTTCCTACCCCACTTATGAAAACAACCGGATGGCTAGAGTAATTCCGGCTTACTATTACGAACAGTTAAATGCGGATGTCCGTAATCCGCTTCTTAATCAGGCAGTAGGGGCTGAGCTTCCTGCAGGATCTGTCTTTAAGCTTTCAACCGCGCTTGGTGCCCTTAATGAAGGCGTTGTCACTCCAGATCAAGTTATCACTACTCCTCCTGAAATTCAGCTGGCGAACAAATACACTCCCAATGATCCGGGGAAGAGTAAAACCTACGTGGACTGGAAAGATGAAGGTTTTGGGGAACTGGATTTTATCGGCGGCTTCGCGAATTCCAGCAACGTTTATTTTTACCAACTTGGAGGAGGGGACGCAGAAGAATTGGGCACTGGCATTCCTGGCGAGGTTCCTGAAGGACTGGGAATTTGCCGATTAGGCACCTATGCCCGGGCATTGGGATATGGGGATTATCTGGATATTGAACTACCTGACGAAGCAGATGGCATTATTCCGGATCCTAAATGGAAGCGCATTGCGCACGGTGAAAACTGGTCAACCGGCGACACCTACATAACCAGCGTCGGCCAGGGATTCGTAACCGCTTCGCCTCTGCAAATCCTGATGTCAGCCGCGACAATTGCTAATGATGGAATGCTCATGCAGCCAACCGTCATCAAGTACATTGCGGACGCAGAAGGAGAAACCGTGCTCCCCTTTAAACCGGAAATAAAATGGGACATTACCGTCGATCCCTTAATTGATGTCTACAGTGATCCCACTAGCGCTGGAGGTTGTGAAGCAAAATTAACCGGCGAAAAAATCACAGTAGCTCCCTGGGTGGTTGAAAAAATCCAGGAAGGGATGAGAGCTGTTGTGACCGAAGGCACCCTGGAAGATGTTTTTGCCAACATCGGCATTGCCGTGGCAGGAAAAACAGGCACTGCTGAATATTGCGACACCTATGCCAATGAAAAAGGGCTCTGCATCCCGGGAAATTGGCCTTCCCACGCCTGGACTTTGGCCTATGCTCCCTATGATAATCCGGAAATCGCCGTAGTTGCTTTTGCTTACAATGGGGGAGAAGGCGCGAGTGTAGCAGGACCTATTGTGCGCCGGATTATCGAAGCCTACTTCGAATTGAAGACCATCGACAGTAGAGCATATCTTCCCTGAGGTATCATGCTATAATTTTAGCAATCGGTTGACCCCGATTATATTTGTCTTTAATAATGGAGAGCAGGTCATGCAAGAACAGGGAGTTGAGGTTAAAGGCATCAAAAACGGCATTCTGGTTGAAGTAAAAAATGGCGATTGGCAAACACAGGAAGATGCCCTTTTGCAGCATATCGATCAGAATCAAGGGTTCTTTGAAGGGGCGCGGCTTGTGGTTGATGTGGGAAAAAGAGCGCTGAAATCACCCGACTTGGCTTCCTTGAGGAATGCTTTGTCTGATCGCGAGATCAAACTCTGGGCTGTCTTAAGTACCTCATTTGTTACCGAGCGGGCGTCTCAGGATTTAGGATTGGCGATCGAGGTAAATCAATCCTCGCCAGAGCCGGAGAAAGACCCGATAAATTCCCTATTGGAAGGAGATGAAGCTGTCTTTCTTAAGCGAACATTAAGGTCTGGGCATAAGGTAAAACACCCTGGACATATAGTTGTCTTGGGAGATGTCAATCCCGGCGCAGAACTCGTAGCCGGTGGAAATATTATTGTGTGGGGCAAACTGCGGGGTGTAGTCCATGCTGGTGCGATGGGAGATGCAGAAGCGGTAGTATGTTCCCTTGATTTATCTCCTACACAGCTCCGTATAGCGGACAAAATCAGTGTCTCACCCCCCAGGAAAGGTAAGCCCCGTCCTGAAATCGCTCAACTGGAAGACGGACAGGTTACCGCCCGGGATTGGTCAAAGTTCACTAAAGAATAGACAGGGAATATTTATGAGCGCTAAGGTACTTACCATCACATCCGGAAAAGGTGGGGTGGGAAAAACAACAGCAACAGCCAATATCGGCGCTGCCCTGGCACAAAGTGGACAGAAAGTAGCCTGTATCGACGCGGATATTGGATTAAGGAATTTAGATGTTGTTATGGGATTAGAGAACAGAATTGTTTATGACCTGGTAGATGCAGTAGAAGGGCGCTGCCGGTTAAACCAGGCTATGATCAAAGACAAACATATCCCAGGCCTCTATCTAATTCCATCCGCACAAACCCGGGATAAAACCGCTGTTTCGCCTTCAGATATGATCCGGTTATGTAATGAACTTCGATCAGATCTGGACTGGATTCTGATCGACTCCCCAGCAGGCATAGAACGCGGATTTAAGAACGCTATCGCCCCCGCCGATGAAGTTATCGTGATCACAAACCCGGAAGTCTCTGCTGTCCGTGATGCAGACCGTATTATTGGAATTGTTGAAGCAGAAGAAAAAGGGTCACCTCGACTGCTGCTCAACCGACTAGATCCGGAGATGGTCAAACAGAATAATATGCTCTCTGCAGATGATGTTGTAGATTTATTGGCCATCCATCTGCTGGGTATTGTGCCGGAGGATAAAGCAGTACTGATCAGCACCAACAAAGGCACGCCCATCGTCCTGGACGAAAAAAGCCTGGCTGGGCAGGCGTACCGAAATATCGCCCGGCGAATATTAGGAGAAGACGTTCCCTTGCTTGACCTGGATAAAGGCAGCGGCTTTTTCAATCGGATTTCAAGCGTATTCGGATCAGGAGAAAAACAGCATGGATAATTTCATCAACCGCATCTTTTCAAAAGGACCGAGTAGTGCTGATCAAGCAAAAGATCGTTTACGGCTGGTATTAATTAATGATAGAACAGATTTGTCTTCAGAGGCTCTGGAATCTCTGAAAGATGACCTTCTGGATGTTCTTTCCCGCTATATTAAGATAGATCCTAAAACAATGCGGATTGACATCACCCAGGAAGGCCGGCAGCAGCGGTTGATTGCTGATATTCCCATTGCCGGACCTGTGAGCCGAAAGTACTAATTTATGCGTAATATCTCTTGGCGCCATTTTGACTTCTGGCTGCTTGGCTCAGTTGCCTTTCTGACTATCTTCGGCGTGACCATGATCAGTTCCGCGATCGCTGGCAACATCGAACTGGTAGAAGCAAACACAGTAATTAAACAAATCATTTTCGCGGGAATTGGATTTGTAGTTCTGGCAATTACGGCGATGATTGATTACCGCTATTGGGGAGCGTTAAGCAGCTTCTTGTACCTGGTGATGGTAGGAGCTCTGGCTGTGCTTTTCATTTTCGGTGACGCGCTGTTTGGCTCTTCTCGCTGGTTTTCAGTAGGCCCCATCTTGATTCAGCCTTCCGAGTTTGCCAAAATTGTCATCATCCTCATTCTGGCAAATTTTTTCTCCCAGAACATCGATAAAATTAAAAAGCCAATGACTGTTCTCCGCAGTCTGGTGGTCACATTTTTTATCGTTGTTTGGATCATTCTCCAACCGGATTTAAGCACATCGATCGTTATCCTGGTCCTTTGGTTTGCTTTGCTGTGGGCCAGCGGTCTGGATATTAAGCTGTTATTAATTGCGGGAGGAGCAAGCATCGGGGTTCTTGGTATTGGTTTACCATTGATGCTGTTGAATAATGATCCAGAAAATACTGCCGGATTAATCAAACCCTACCAGCTTGACAGGGTTATCAATTTTATTTTTCCAGATCCAAACGCCAGCTTTGGCGCTATTTACAACGTCCAGCAGGCATTGATCAGCATTGGTGAAGGTGGATGGTTCGGACAAGGATATGGAAGTGGATCCCAGGTTCAACTGCGGTTCCTGAAAGTCCGGCACTCAGATTTCATTTTTTCAGCTCTTGCTGAAGAATTTGGATTCGTCGGAGCGCTTGTTGTTATCGCGACTCTCGCCTTCATTATCGCCAGGTGTTTAAGGGCAGCCCGTTTGTCCAGTGATACCTACGGCGCTTTAATCGCCTACGGCGCAGCAACGTTAATCTCCTTTCAAACTATTGTCAACATAGGCATGAACCTGAACCTGCTGCCAGTAACAGGTCTCACGCTGCCATTTGTCAGTTACGGCGGGAGCTCGTTGATCACCTTATTTATTGCTATCGGATTGGTTGAGAGTGTCTTGCTCAGGCATAAAGCTCTGGAATTTTAAAAACTGGTAAAATGGAATCCCCTCATCAATTTAGGATAGAAAATGTCATCTAAACAAGATCCCGTACGCGTTCGATATGCTCCTTCACCTACAGGTTTCCTCCATATTGGCGGAGCTCGTACTGCCTTATATGACTATCTGCTGGCAAGACAGTCCGGCGGATCCTTTATATTACGAATAGAAGATACGGATCAAAAAAGGTATCAAGAAAGCGCAGAAACTGATTTTATAGATGCTTTGGATTGGCTGGGTTTAACCCCGGACGAGGGTCCAGATCAAGGAGGTTCTTACGCACCCTACCGCCAATCTCTGCGAAAGGAAATTTACCAGGACCATGCGGAACAGCTGATCAAAAAAGGAAGTGCATTTTATTGTTTCTGCACACCCGAACAATTAAGCCAGGTCCGGGAAGGTCAAATTGAACGAAATGAAACACCCCACTATGATGGCACTTGCAGGAACCTCTCTCAAGAACAAGCAGCCGAGCGAATTCGGGCGGGAGACTCCTATGTAATCCGGTTTAAATCTCCCAAATCGGGGAAAACAACCGTTCAGGATTTATTACGGGGAGAAATCACAGTAGATAATAGCAACCTGGATGATATGATCTTGATCAAATCCAACGGTCTCGCAGTTTACCATCTTGCTGCCATTGTTGATGATTATCTTATGGGCATTACTCATGTCCTCCGCGGTTCAGAATGGCTGCCGACATTCCCAATTCATACCCAAATTTATCGCGCGCTCGGTTGGCAAGAACCGGTTTGGGTACACCTCTCGGTATTCTTAAAACCAGATGGTAAAGGGAAAATGAGCAAACGAGATACAGAGCTTGCCCAGGAAAAGGGTCTCCCCATCTTTGTCAAAGACATGGAAAAAATGGGATATCTACCGGAAAGTGTGATAAATTGGATCGCCTTAATGGGTTGGAGTTATGACGATAAAACCGAGTTTTTTACCTTGAATGATCTAATCGAAAAATTTAGTCTTGAAAAACTCAATCCATCTCCTGCAGCCATCAATTTCAGCAAACTAGACCATTTTAACGGCCTGCACATCCGCAATCTATCCCCTGAGGATTTCGCCGCCAGGATTAAACCCTGGTTTGAGAATGCAGGTTTCATTATAGAAGAAAACATACTTCTCCAGATTGCCGGAGCCATCCAAACCAGAACAAAAAAACTTACTGAAGTAGTTGATATGGCAGGCTTTTTCTTTGAGGAAGACCTTGATTTGGCAGTTGATCGAATCATCTCAGAAAAATTAAATCTTGACCAGGCTGTGGAGATTTCAAGACGGATTCTGGCTCTATTTAGCGATTTAGGTGTAATCACTCAAGAGTCCGCAGAAGGCTCATTACGCGAGATTGCCGGAGAATTAGGTCTCAAAGCCGGTCAGATATTTGGTCTTCTAAGAGAAGTGCTCACCGGGCAAAAAGTTAGTCCACCCATCTTTGATATTATCCCCATTCTGGGTAGAGAAAAAGTTCTCTCACGCCTGGAAAATGCTCTGGATATATTCCAGAATCTCTCAAATTAATTAAACAGGACCCGTAATCCTGGGAGGATTACGGGTCCTTATTACTTCTCTAAACTTATCTAATCTTTTGAGATTGCTGTTTTTCAATTTTCGCCCAGGAATCCCGCAGAGAAATGGTTCTGTTGAACACCAGTTTATCATCCTTGGAATCCGGATCCACACAAAAATACCCTACGCGTTCAAATTGAAACCGGTCGCCCGGTTTTGCGTCTTTCAGGTTGGGCTCAGCTTTCGCTCCGGAAAGGACCTGGAGGGAATCCGGATTCAGGTGATCCAGGAAGCTCTCCCCTTCCTTCACATCTAGGGGGAAAGGATGGTTAAACAAGCGATCGTACAGCCTGACTTCCACATCCAGGGCGTGAGGAGCGGAAACCCAATGGAGAGTACCCTTTACAGGCCTTCCATCCGGCGCTGAACCGCCCCGGGTTTCCGGATCGATAGTGCATCTTATCTCCCTGATTTCTCCATTATCATCTTTAACTACTTCATTGCAGGTAATTAAATACCCGTATCGCAGACGGACTTCTCGGCCTGGAGCCAGACGCCAGAATTTCTTGGGAGGTTCTTCCCGAAAATCATCACGATCGATAAATAATTCACGCGAGAATGGTACTTCCCGGACGCCTTTGGACTCATCATCAGGATGATTAGGAAATTCCATCATTTCCACCTGATCTTCAGGGTAATTGCTCAGGACAACCTTCAAAGGATTCAAAACACAATTAATTCTTGGAACCCGTTTATTTAAGTCATCCCGGATAAAATAATCAAACTTAGAGCGCTGGATTGTACTGAGGGATAGCCCAACCCCGACGTGTTCAATGAATTCCCGAATAGCCTGCGGTGGGATGCCCAATCGGCGCATACCAGCCAGGCTTGTCATTCGAGGATCGTCCCAGCCATCTACAAAACCGCCTTCCACTAACTTAACCAGGGCACGTTTACTCATCACTGTATAGGTCATATTAAAACGCGCAAACTCGATCTGCTGGGGATGAAAGATATCCAGCTCGTCCAGGAACCAATCGTAAAGCGGACGGTGATTCTTAAATTCAATCGAGCAGGTAGAATGGGTTATCCCCTCGATCGAATCGGATTGGCCATGAGCCCAATCATACATGGGATAGATACACCACTCATCACCAGTTCGGTGGTGATGTTCATGTAAGATTCGGTACATCACAGGATCACGAAGATTAATATTTGGCGAACTCATATCAATCTTCGCTCGCAAAACCTTGCTGCCGTTTTCAAATTCGCCACCCCGCATGCGCTGGAACAAATCCAGATTCTCCTCGATTGTCCGGTTCCTGTAGGGGCTCTCTTTTCCCGGTTCTGTCAATGTACCCCGGTACTCCCGGATTTCATCTGCTGTCAAATCATCTACGTAGGCTTTACCCGCGTTGATCAACACCAGGGCAAATTCGTAAAGCTGAGCAAAATAGTCTGACGCGAAATAAAGCCGGTCTTCCCAATCAAAACCAAGCCATTTGATATCCCGTTTTATGGCTTCTACATATTCATCCTCTTCCTTGGCTGGATTGGTATCATCAAACCGCAAATTACACTTGCCATTAAACTCTTCCGCAAGACTAAAATTTAATCCAAATGCTTTAACATGGCCAATATGAAGATAACCATTCGGCTCAGGTGGAAATCTTGTGTGAACCCGACCGTCGTTTTTTCCTTCCGCCAGGTCCTTCTTGACAATATCCCTAACAAAATCTGATAATTCCAGTTCCTCATTCATCCTGTATACTCCTTCCTTAAAACCTATTCCCAAATTTTAACATACTCTTTACCATAATTTTCCCTATCTCCTAATCGCTGGAGGTAATAGACCTATCGTGATTTCTATTTCCGGGCATCAACACCTGAATGATTTGACTAACAATCCTATCAATGATAAAATTCCCTTCGCTGGTGGGGGCTCGTCTAACGGTAGGACAGCGGTCTCTGGAACCGTAAGTCGGGGTTCGAATCCCTGGCCCCCAGCTTTCAACCCCGAAACATTATTCGGGGTTTTTTCATTTCAGCTTTCACTTTTCTTAACTATCCGTAAATTGGAGCTACTTTATAGTAAAATCTCAAATAAGCGAATAACTGAAGATATTTTTCAAGAGGAGAGACTACTATGGCAGATATTATTGAGTATACGATCTTTGGCGATGATCTGCAGATGGTTGAAGTTCAACTGGATCCAGAGGAAGGGATCCGGGCAGAAGCAGGTACGATGATCTACATGGAAAAAGGTATTGATATGCAAACCGGCACTGGGGGGGGGTTATTCAAGGGTGTTCAGCGTATGTTTACCGGGGAAAGTTTTTTCATCACCACCTTCCTGAACATCGGGGCTAGTGTAAAACGGGTTGCTTTTGCCGCCCCTTACCCTGGAAAAATTATTCCCCTCGATTTGACAAGTTTAGGCGGCACTTTCATCTGCCAGAAAGATTCATTCTTGTGTGCAGCCAGGGGTATTGATATCGAAATCGCATTTAGTAAAAAACTGGGTGCTGGGTTGTTCGGCGGTGAAGGATTCATTCTCCAGCGTCTGGTTGGAGAGGGATTAGCCTTCGCGCATGCCGGCGGCACAATCATTGAGAAAAACCTTGAGGCTGGTGAGGTTCTCAGCGTGGATACCGGGTGCCTGGTAGCATTCTCTCCTTCCATAGATTATGACATTGAGTTTGTAAGCGGATTCACCAATGCGCTCTTCGGTGGAGAGGGACTCTTCCTCGCCAAACTTACCGGTCCTGGAAAAGTATTCCTGCAGAGTCTACCGCTCTCACGTTTAGCGGACAGAATAGCCGTTGCGGCAAATCTCAGAAATACAGGAGAGTCCAAGGGAGCTGCTGGTTTGGGAGGGGAGATTCTGGGAGATATAATCAGCGGGCTGTAAAACAATATAATCCAGGGATAAACCCCCAAGGAATCAGCGAATGGATGAAAAAAACAAACAAAGTACTACCCTGATATGGTTTGCCCGCATAGGCGGCGTAATAGTAAGCATTTTCTGGTTAACAAGCTTATTTGCCTCAGCAATCGCCGAGAGCGTTGGGGCTCAGCTAAGTCTGACTCTTGATGGAATCCTCTTATCAGTTCTGATTGTTGCTTCAACCATCGGGGTAGGAATTGCCTGGAAACATCCGCTTTCCGGCGGTAAAATCACAGTTATCAGCAGTCTCTTCTTGTGTATATTTGCCTATTTTTCCGCAGGACACAATAAGATGATCGCCGTTGCTGTCAGCGGTTTACCGTTTTTTCTGGTTGGGGTTTTATTTATTCAATCCCATCTGGCAAGGGAAGAAACACCCTAATCTCCCTCCAGGGATTTTGACTGCTCCCAAAGAATATCTAACTCATCCAATGTCATCTCAGAAAGCTCGCGCCCGATAGCGCGGGCTTTTTTTTCTAGATATGAAAAACGCTCTTTAAATCGCCGATTTGTACCCCTTAAGGCGCTTTCTGCATCGATCTCCAACCAACGGGCAATATTTACCACTGAAAACAGTAAATCACCCACTTCCTCTGCTTGCTCCCTGGATTCCCGGGCGCCCTGGAGTTCTTTAATTTCTTCTGCTATCTTCTTTATCGCTCCCTGGATATCTTTCCAATCAAATCCTACCCGGGCTGCCCGCCTTTGATATGTTAGAGCTTGGGTAAGGGCTGGCATGGACCCAGGCACGCCATCCAGTAACCCTTTAATACTATCGCCATTTATTTTGCGTTCCTGAGCTTTTATCCTTTCCCAATTTTTCATCACATCCCCGGATTTATCAAGGGAGCGATCCTCAAAAACATGGGGATGACGTTTAATAATTTTTTGATAAATTCCTTGAATAACGTCACTCATGGTGAATTCACCATCTTCACTCGCGATTTGAGCATGCAGAATAATCTGCAGCAGCAAATCTCCAAATTCCTCCTGCATTGCACCCTGGTCTTCCGCATCAATTGCTTCCAATACCTCATATACTTCTTCTAGGAGATTTGGCCTCAAGGATTGATGATCCTGCTCCCGATCCCAGGGGCATCCATCTGGTGCGCGCAAATGGGCAATGATTTCCTGAAAGGATTCCAGGGAAGAGCCTTTCTCCAGCGGGGGAAGAAATACCGAGGATCTGTTTTTTATCATCCGGCTTCTATCCAGCTCAAACAGAGGGATTTTTTCAATCAGTTCAGTATCTGTCCCTGCATCATGAATCAAAAATAGCGGATGATCATCAGGATAAACTGCCATCAATGTCAGCTTAAGATTGGAAGCTACTTCTGTTGAATGCACCTGGGCAATTAACACCGGAGTATCCGGCGGAAAAGGTGGATAATGGGTATCTTGCAATTCCAAAGCATCAAGAATAGTTATTTGAGGCAGCGGATCTATCTCTAGTGCTGAAAAGGCTGGTTCTAGAAAACTTACTCCGGGAATAATCTCAACTTCTAGTTCCAACTCCCTGGCCTTTGAAAGAATCATGGGGGTGGTTGCTTCCGCCACAAACGGATCTCCAGGAACAGCGTAAATCACACCTCTTTTTTGTTGACTGATGTTAATGATTTCAGTGGTAATCCGCTGGTAAATTATCTTAAAACTTTCCTCTTCCTGATAAATATAGTCAAAGGAATGGACCTTAAGATTAGGAGGAAAACCCTCAATTGTTGGATGATCGCGAGTTCTTAAGTAAATTTCGCCAGCAGAATTAATAACATCCCATGCGCGCCGGGTCAATAAATCCGGATCGCCGGGTCCCAATCCGATAATAATTATCTTTGGCGGAGCATCTTTTCCCTGATTTATAGGTATCATATATGCCTTTTGAAAATACAAAGCGGAGAACACATCGGTCTGATGGGTGTTCTCCGCGATCTGGATTTATTATATCCTCAGCTGGTTAACTTCACCCAGCCATGTACAATTAACGTTTTGTATAGGTAGGAGCTTTCCGTGCACCTTTGAGACCTGGCTTTTTCCGTTCTTTTTCCCTCGCATCCCGGGATAAAAATCCGCCGTGGCTTAATTCCATTCGCATCTCAGGGTCCATTTTCAGGATAGCCCGTGCTAAACCTAATCGAACTGATGATGCTTGCCCAATTACACCCCCGCCCTTGACCAGGACGCTGATGTCATAATCCGCCCGGTTGGTATCCAAAACCTCCAAAGGTTCTGTTACGGTTTTATTATCTCTTTCGGTTGGAAAGTAATCTTCCAGATTTTTTTTATTAATCACAAATGAACCGGACCCGCTCGTAATCCGAACACGTGCTGTTGCTGCCTTGCGGCGTCCGATACCTTCAAAATACTGTGCCATAATTACTCCTCTTACAATAGTTCTTCTCAATCTGTTAATGGATTACACCATAACAAACGATCTATACCTTTTTGGGGTACAACTCCTCAACTGGAATTGGTTTTTGAGCCTGATGGGGATGATTCGGACCAGCGTACACTTTGAGCTTTTTATTCAGTATCCGTCCTAATCGGTTGTGGGGGAGCATGCCCTTTACTGCGTGCTCAATTACATATTCAGGTCGTTTTTCCAGCTGATTTCTGAGATTTATCTTTTTTAGACCGCCCTGGTATTTTGATTCCCGGTAATAATATTTATCATCCATCTTTTTCCCGGTAACTTGAATCTGTTCTGCATTTACCACGACGACAAAATCTCCAACATCCACACCGGGTGTAAATTCCGGTTTGTGTTTACCAAGGATTAGGGCAGAGATCTCA
This sequence comes from Anaerolineales bacterium, assembly GCA_049644685.1. Classification (GTDB taxonomy): domain Bacteria; phylum Chloroflexota; class Anaerolineae; order Anaerolineales; family UBA11858; genus B10-G9. The sequence goes on along the minus strand of JBARSJ010000195.1, from coordinate 2,299 downwards.
GTAGCTAAACGGCCCAGGTTTCTACCCTTGGCATCCACTAAAACCCATTTCCTTGAGATATCTTCTGCTTTAGGATAAAATGTTTTCTTCACAGTTTTGTACTCCACTGACTTCTATTAATATTAGCTGCCTTCCATAATTTATTCGTATCGAACCTCAACCAGTGATAAGCCATTTGCGGGGGCTAAACCCTGTGAGGGTGGTCCCGAAGGATTTGATAAATAATTTCTAAGCGCGTTGGGTGGTGCTTTTCCCTGTCCGATCTTGACCACTACGATCACGATCCTGCGGATCATATGATACAAAAAAGCGTTGCCAACAACCTTAAAAACCAGTACTTCTCCTTGTTTCTTCCAGGCAATCCGGTTGATATTTCTTACTGTACTGCCTCCTGATCGATGAGGATTGCCTAAGGCTGCAAAATCGTGACTGCCTATTAAGCTCCTGGAAGCTCTTCTCATCAATTTGACATCAATTTCCGGCCATACCCTCCAAACAAATCGTTCCTGCAAAGGGTTCCGTATCGGGCTGCAAAGTATCTGGTATTGATACTCTCTGGACAAAGCGTCATACCGGGGGTGGAAATCGCTCATTGTCCTGCTGACCTTTACTGCCGAGATGTCCTGCGGTAAAACCGCGTTTAATGCCTGATTTAACTCTTTTTCAGTGTGATCCCACTCAAAATCAAATGCGACCACCTGTCCTGCTGCATGCACACCGGCATCTGTTCGTCCGGCGAATAATACTGATTTTTCCTGCCAGGCAAGCTTTTTTAAAGCCTTTTCCACTTCTCCCTGAACAGTTCTCAGCTCAGGTTGATATTGTGATCCGTGGAAACCTGTTCCATCATAAGCCAGTTTGACTCGGAAACGATCGCTCATCAGCAGCTTGCTGACGCTGGATTACTCTTCCACCAGTTCTAAGACAACCATTTCGGCTGCATCACTGGTCCTGGGGGGAAGTTTAAACATGCGTGTATATCCTCCAGGCCGATTGAGATACCGGGGAGCCAGCTCCTCAAATAATTTCTTCACCAATACCTTGTCATTATCCAGGCGTGAAGCGGCAATCCTGCGGGCGTGTACCTGCTGCGGCTCATCTGCATCCTGAACCCTTTTTGCCAGAGTAATTAATTTTTCGGCGGGTTGCCGGATAAACTCAGCTTTGGCACGGGTTGTTTGAATACGCTCGTTTTCGAATAATTGTTTAATCATAGTGCGCCTCAAAGCTGCCCGCTGTCCTGAATTCCGTCCTAATTTTTTTCCTGCTACCTTGTGTCGCATAATCCTTACTCCAGCTCAGTGTTAATTTCTAAGAGGTAACCATGTTCTTCCAGCTTATCCTTCAATTCTGTGAGACTCTTCACTCCAAAATTCCGGATTGAAAGAAGGGCATCATCACCCTTTGTGTTAAGTTCCATCACCTCTCGGACAGTGGTAATTCCTGTTCTCTTAAGTGAATTGAATACACGAACGGATAAATCCAGTTCTTCGATGGGTATATCCACAATTTCATCTACCGGTTCTACGGGTTCCTCCACCTCTACCATAGCGGCGAGAGATTCCGCGGTTACTCCAGCTAAATGCTGCAGGTGCCCCATTAGTATTTTTGAACTTTTGCTTAATGCTTCTTCAGGTTCAAGAGTTCCATCAGTCCAGACTTCAACTGTCAAATTGTCATATTCTGTACTCTGCCCGACCCGGGCTGATCCAACTTCAAAGTTGACCCGGCGAACCGGATTATAGATTGCATCAATCGGCAATTCACCGATAGGCAACCGGTCTTTCCGATATTCTGTAGGTAGATATCCTCTCCCTCTTCCGACAGTCAATTCAATGGTGAGGGGTTTACTTCTGCCGTCAACAGTCATCAGATATAAATCCGGGTTGACGATCTCAATTTCTGACGGTGTGACAATATCAGCTGCCGTTACTACACCTTCTCCCTTAACCTCAAGATGCATATTTGAGAGATCGCCTTCATGCAGTATTAAACGCAGCTTTTTAATGTTCAGCATCAACCGCAGAACATCTTCCTGAACGCCCGGAATCGTATCGTATTCATGATCGATTTCAGTGATTCGGATTGATGTCACTGCAGCGCCTTCCATAGAAGAAAGCATAACCCTGCGCAGGGCATTTCCAAGAGTAATGCCATAACCGCGTTCCAGGGGATTTATTTCATACTTCCCGTAGGCTCGCGCTTCAGCAACCCTTTCAATTTTTGGTGTTACCATATTGTTCATTCATAGCACGGCTCACCTCTCCCAAATCGTATCAATTTTTTGATGGCCTTTCAC
>JBARSJ010000194.1:0-12847 GCA_049644685.1 Anaerolineales bacterium | reverse complement strand
CCGCCGCCGATCTCTGCATAAACAGGGCCGTTAAAAGCCGGCAGAGGCCAATTTTCAGCTTCCAGATAGGAGTTGAACAGGGAGATATCCGAAAAAGTAAAAGCTGCTTGAAGGGGAAGTGAAACTGAAAGGGCGTCTCCCTCTTGCAGATCAGGAATCTGCCATTCGAGCCTGTTTCCCTGTTTGGTAATTGAGGAGATTTCTTCCTGCAAGGTGATATGCTCCGGCAGAGATATGGTTACCAGGATGTTCTTTATCTCAATCCCGGTATTATTGTGGACGCTGAGTTCGGCTGAAAATTCACTGCCTGGGTTGATCAGCTGAGGGAAATCTATCGTGTACTGCAGCTCTCCTGCCAGTTCATGGAGTACCAGGCTGCCGGTGTTTTGAGGATCAGGGGATGGATTCTGGGAGAAATCCTTTTGATTGTTATCTGTATCCTCCAGCCTCCCAGATTTTTTACCCTGATGTCTCTGCAGGGATACTCCTGGACCCATTTCGTCTGCGGGACGTTTTTCTGTCATCCCTTCCGGTCCCTCACCCCAGGTGAGTTGATCCTCGATGTCATCCCCAATCCTAAGGGATAATCCTCCCCGGTTTGGAACCAAAGCATGATTAATAAGCGCATCAGGCTCCACATTAAACTGCTGCCCTGCCTGAATTATCAAATAATGGCCCAGGGGCGGAATTAAGGTGGTTTCATTCCAACGGTAGAGAAGGATTTCTTCTCCGCTGTCGTTCAGTTGATACCAGAGTGAATAGCCCTTAATATCAGCGATTTCTGTTCCGGCATTATGGAGTTCGATAAAATCAGCCTGGTTATTACCTTCAAGTTCCGTCAAAACCTCACTGATCAGGATCTGTGCAGGTAGTATGATATCTGGTTCTTCTTGAGAGCTGCAGCCGCTAATGATGAGAACTATCAGGGTAATTAATAGAAATTTGGATTTGAACATAGATTCCTCAGATTACTATAGGATAGTTGAAAGAGAGATAATATTATTCTTTGAATGATTTTCCTATCATTGTAACCCCTGCAGGCATAAAATAAATCTTATCTTTGATTTTGTTCTCCGTGTCTTTGTCAGTTCCAAATACCCCAACTGTGGTTAAAACCTGATTTGATTCCGTGATATTCTTCCAGCTCATGTTAAAATAATATTTGAGAAAACAAATTATTAGGAGTAGTTAAATGCTGGTTTTAATCCGGGGTGGAGGAGATCTGGCAAGCGGAGTAGGGGTCAGGCTGCACCGGTCAGGTTTCCAGGTAGTGATCACTGAATTGCCTGAGCCCCTGGTAGTCCGCCGCAAAGTATCGTTTGCAGAAGCTGTCCACGAGGATTTGGTTCAAATTGAGGGGGTTACCGGAAAGCTGGTTGATGATTTTTCTGAAATTAAGTCAGTTCTTTTCTCCAGCTGTGTCCCTGTACTCATTGACCCGGATTTAAAGTGCCTGGAAGTTATTAATCCCGATGTAGTAGTGGATGCCCGGATGAGGAAAAAAACACCCCGGGAAGGAAAAGAGTTGGCTTCTTTGGTAATTGGTCTCGGTCCTGGATTTGTTGCTGGCGAAAATTGCCACGCAGTTATTGAAACCAACCGCGGACACAACCTTGGCAGAGTTCTCTGGCGGGGTGTGCCAGAACAAGACACAGGAATTCCAGGAGCTGTCCAGGGATACAGTTCTGAACGGGTATTAAGAGCACCGGTGGATGGCACTCTTCAGACAAGAGTTGAAATCGGAGACCGGATAAAAAAAGGCTCTCTGGTAGCCCTGGTGGAAGGGAAGGAAGTGCTGGCGCCTTTTGATGGGATTCTGCGGGGTCTCTTGCGGGATGGATCTGCAGTCAAATCCGGTTTCAAGATAGGAGATGTGGATCCCCGGGAAGATCTCAACTTGTGCAAATTTATATCAGATAAATCACGAGCGATTGGCGGGGGTGTATTGGAAGCCATCCTTGCCTGCCCGGATTTGAGGTCTGTCCTATGGACTTAGTTAAAGCGTTCCGGTTGACCAATAAGATAAAAGCAGCGATTGTGGGTTCCGGGGGCAAGACTACAACGATGTTCCAGCTTGCCCGAGATTTTGGGTCCAGGGTAATCTTAACCACAACTACGCACCTGGCCCTGGATCAGCTCAAGCAGGCTGACCAGCATATTACATTGGAAGATTTGGCAGACTTGCCATCCATGGAGAAAGAATTGGTGGGGGATATTTTACTGTTTACTGGTCCTGAGGATGAAACCAACAGAGTGAAAGGTACTGATCAGGAAATCCTGGTTCAATTGGCTGCCTTGGCAGACCGCTGGGAGTGTCCGCTGTTGATTGAAGCAGATGGCGCCCGGCAGCTGCCGATCAAAGCTCCAGCTGATCATGAACCCCCTATACCGGAATTTGTAGATACGGTAATTGTCATAGCTGGTCTTTCCGGATTAGGAAAGCCGCTGAATGAAAAATGGGTTCACCGTCCGGAAATTTTTTCAGATCTGATAGGTATCCCTCTGGGATCAGAAGTGACCAGTCAGCACTTGGCGGCCGCATTGACATCTCCCCGGGGAGGCTTGAAGAATATTCCTGATACTGCCCGGAAGTTGCTTTTGATTAACCAACTGGATTCTTTTCCGAATTGGAGAACATTCCATGATCACTTACCGTCATTTTTGAGCCATTATGATGCGGTAGGATTTGCAGTTCTTGAGGATCAAATGCTCTTGGAACTTCATGAGCCAATTGCCGGTGTGATTCTGGCTGCTGGTGGATCTGCCAGGTTTGGGACCACAAAACAGCTGCTGGATTGGAAAGGAAAACCGCTGGTGGTCCATGTGGCGGAAACTGCCCTGGCAGGTGGCCTTTCGCCGGTTCTGGTTGTAACTGGCGCAGACCATAGTAAAGTCACCCGGTCTTTGGAAAGCCTGCCGTTGAAATGTGTCCACAATCCGGATTGGGACCAAGGGCAAAGCTCTTCTGTGAGAACCGGGATAGAGTCTCTTCCCCTGAATGTGGGCGCGGTGATATTCCTGCTGGTTGATCAACCGTTTATTCCTCCTGAATTGATTCAGCGTTTGGTCAAAGCTCACGCAGTCAAACGGGCGCCAATCATTTGCCCCCAGGTTAATAATGAGCGGGCAAATCCAGTTCTCTTTGACAGGGAAGTTTTCCAGGAATTGAGCTCATTAGAGGGGGATACCGGGGGCAGGGTTTTGTTTAACACCTTTCCTGCCCAGGTTGTACTCTGGGAAAATGACTTGATCCGGAAAGATATCGATACGCCGGAAGATCTTGAAATATTACGGTCAGCAGGAGAATAAATTCTTGATAGAGGTTGCGTCTCACCTGGATCAAAACCCTGTTTAGATTGTTAATCATCAAACTCATTTATAGTACAATTCTTTAAAGAGGCTAGATCTGCTGAATCACTGCCATTTGCTCCGCTTACAGATGAAAATGTAAAAACCCCAGGATTTGTAAATACCCTGAGATAACTCTAAAGTTACTCTTCAGTTGAGAACCTGTGAGAGAACATGGATGCTGATGTCATTCGGACTTTTATTGCTGTTGATTTACCCCCCAGTGTGTTAGATGCTTTGGGGCAGGTGTCTTCTCAGCTGCAGGAAAAACTCCCTGATACACCTGTGAGATGGGTAAACAGCCAAAAAATGCATCTAACCCTAAAATTTTTAGGGGATATCTCCAAAGAGAATATCGGAATGGTCGAAAAAATTCTCCAGTCTGAAGCATCGAAACGCCAGGCAATGGAAATCGGAATCGGCGGGATCGGAGCTTTCCCCAAGATGCGCCATCCCCGGGTAATTTGGATTGGAATTGAAGCTCCGGCAGAATTGTTCGACTTGAGAAGGGGGATTGAGGATGGTGTAGCGCGGATGGGGTATAACTACGACAAATATGATTTTACGCCGCACTTGACCCTGGGCAGGATTTCCCGCAAGGCATCTGCCCGGGATGTGAGAACGGTTGGCAATGTACTTCATGAGTTTCAAGTAGGATTCATTGGTGTGGCCCGGATAGAAGCGGTTCATCTCTACCGGAGTGATCTGCGCCCTGAAGGTGCGAAATATACCTGTCTTTACTCGGCCGCCCTGATGGATCAGGATAGTCAGGTTGTTGGATAGGGATTAGTTAAAGAGGTGTATTCTGGAAACAAGAAATAAAGCGGATTTTATAATCCGGATTTTAGATGATAAACAGGGGGTAGATATCCATTTATTGAATATTCGGGAAGTATCAGTGCTGGCAGATTATTTTGTGATTTGTTCGGGGAGCAGTTCCCGAATGGTGAAGGCATTGATGAATGAAGTTTTATATGAAGTAAAAAAAGAATTCAACCAGAATCCCCGGGTTGAAGGTGAACCTCTTTCTGGCTGGATGTTGGCTGATTTCGGTGATGTCATCGTGCATATCTTTTCACCGAATCAACGTGAACACTACAGCCTGGAAGAATTATGGGTGGAGGCAAAGACAATCTTGAGATTGCAGTAGGATAAACTCGAGGGGGAAAAGGGGGTGAGTGATTCCTCTTAGCCCGGCGAATAAATTCGCGGGCTGATTAACTTAAAACCGTCTGAAAGACGGTTTTCCTGAGATTATTTGGATTGATTTCTGTTTTTTTATTATCCATAAAATCAAAGAAGTCCCCCTTGAGGGGGACTTAAGTATCATAGCCCGCGGCTTTTGCGCAGCACCCTGGCGGGGTAGCCACCGGGCAAGCAGAAATGAGTACTGGTTGAAAATTTCCTCACCGACTTTTTCAATATATCTAGATCCACCCTATGATGAATCATAGGGCTATTTAACTACGCCCCCTTCGGGGGCTAAATGCTTAAATCTTCAATTTTCAAACTTTAAACGGTTTTTTCTCCCTTCCCTCTCACATCGTTCCTTTATACATACCTCCATCTACTGTGAGCATGACCCCGGTGATGTAGGAGGCAGCGGGGGAGAGCAAAAATACGGCTGCCCGGCCAATTTCATCCGCTGTGCCCATTCTGCCTAGCGGGCTGGCTGCCACAATTTTCTTTATTTCTTCTTCGACTGTGGATTTATTTACTTCAGCTCTATGCTGCATTATTTCCACAACACGCTCCGTCTTTGTCCAGCCCGGAAGAATTGAATTAAAACGGATGCCATCTGATCCTAATTCCAATGCCAGGGTTTTTGTTAATCCGATCGTGGCTGACCGGATGCTGTTTGAGAGCACCAGGTTTGGAATGGGCTGCTTAACTGAGTACGAGGTGACCGTCACTACGCTGGCATGGCTTGATTCTCTTAGGTAGGGCAGGGCATTTTTAATTATTCGGACATGGCTCATGAAGGCGAGATCGATTGCCCTTTGCCAGGTTTTCTCATCAAAAGATTCGAATTTCCCGCCAGGAGGACCACCGGTATTAGTCACCAATAAATCCAATCCTCCCAGAATCTCGGCAGCTTCTTGGATCAGCTGCTTTGGTTGATCGGGATCTGCGGCATCGCCCACAACATAAGATGCCTTCACCCCGGTGTCGCTAGTAATTTTTGCGGAAGCTTTCTCCAGTTTTTCTGAATCCCTGCCGTTAAGGACAATCTGACAGCCTTCTTCGGCCAATATCCTGGCAGTTGCAAATCCCAATCCACGGCTGGATCCGCCCACAAAGGCTTTTTTCCCTTTTAATCCCAAATTCATCTTGTGTCTCCTTAGAACAACTCAATCTTTTCCTGGATAATGTAAAACTGGGGATAATGATTTTCCACCCAGGTGATGACTTTTTGTAAACTCCTCTGGGTATGTTTTCCATCATTGCTTATATATGTACAGCCGATAAGGGTCTCACTCCATTTATCCTGATAATCCAATTCTGCAACAGAGATGTTAAATTCCCGCTGCAGTCGCGAGATCAGGGGTTTGATCTGCCGCCTTTTATCTTTTAAGGAATCACAGGCGGGAATATTTAAATGGAGGGTAAGTAATCCAATTGCCATGGTAAGGAATTCAGTGCTGGATATTTATATTTGTGTTGTCCACCGCGGATCGCCGTATTGAGTTTTGACCAGCAGCTGAGCTTCTTCCTTTTCTGAAGATGACAAGTCGCTTTGGTTAAAGCGCAGGTTCAGAGTATTCTGAAACCCGGTCTGGAAAGACGCGGCGGCTTCATCCCAGGATACTTCCCGCCCCAGCACTACTTCGACTGTGGCTGCTTTTTGAAGCAATACCGCTGCTGCTTGATCCCTTTGATCAGAATTTGAATATTTAAGTACCTGGATGACACGGGTCAGGTCTCCTATTAATGGAAGAGTTCCATGCTGCAGTATACCTTCTTTTTTTCGGGCCTGAGCGCTGCCGATTATTTTTTTCCCTTCAACTGTAATTTCAAAATCTGATGGATTCTCAAAACAAACCGGGTGATTTATTGAGTCGGGATTTTTCCCCGAATGGACTTGTACCGGCAGCCCTAATATTTTTAATGATTCGGATAGGGCTTGAGACAAGCGCCGATAGCTTTCCATCAACCCCCCTTTTAGGCGGGGGTCTGTTTTGGGACCGATGACAGCATAGGTCAATTCATCTGTATGCAGGATTGCTCTTCCTCCCGTCGGTCTGCGGACAATATCCCAGCCTCTGGAACGAAGTTGACCCTGGTCCAAGTCAGAAAATGGCTGACTGTACCCAAGAGATAAGCAGGGAGGATCCCAGCGGTACAACCGCAGGGTAGGGGGCACTTCACCTCTGCCAACTGCAGATAAAATAGCTGCATCAACAGCCATATTCATTGCTCCAGGTAGAGGGTCCGAGATGATGATTCTCCAATTAGCGGCAGGAAAGGGTTTTCCGGATTTTCCCATAGTGAGAATTATAGCCCATCAGTAAAAAAACTTCTGCTGAGGTCCGTTGAACAAAAAATAATGATGGGGAACACAATTTACGAGTCAGCTGTGCCTTCCAATAATCTCCAAATTTGGCAGAAATATCCTGGGCAGCGATGGAAAATCCTTAATGGACATGCTCTATAAAATTATCAGAAAACAGCCAGGTGGGGGAAAACAACCCAAAATTACAGTTTTTTAAGTAAAAAAGACCCTTTTTAGTGGGTTTTTACTTGCAAAATGAGGCAATTTCATTTATACTGTGGGTTAATTGTGGGTGAAAGTGGTAAATAGTGGTTCGCCGGGAAACCGGCGATCCGCGTTTAAGGCGGTAATCGAACATATGTTCTTAGGACAGTATCGACATTCCTTAGATGATAAGGGCAGGATGATTGTACCAGCCCGGTTCCGCGAATTATTGGACGGAACAATTTATTTAACTCAAGGTTTTGACCATAACCTGCGAGTGCTGCCGGAAGCTGCCTTTGTATCGATCTACGAACGGGTAACAGAAATGAGTTCTACCAATCCCACAGCCCGTCAGCTGCGCCGGTTGATATTTTCTACAGCCCAACAGGTCGATATTGACAGCAACGGCCGGATCCTGATCCCAAAATATTTACGAGAAGTTGCCCATTTATCATCAGAAGCAATTGTTGTTGGAGTTGGAGAAGCATTGGAAATCTGGTCTCCTGATGCCTGGGATACCCAAAATCATCTTTTACAGGATGCAGATTCAAACGCTGAGCGTTTTGCTGCTTTGGATATTTAGGTTTTTCTATGCAGCATATGCCGGTACTTTTCCACGAGGTGCTTGATACTTTAAATTTATTTCCCGGTGGATTGTATGTTGACGGAACAGTCGGGGCGGGTGGTCATGCTCAGGGAATATTAAAGGCAATTTCCCCGGAAGGAAAATTATTGGGTTTGGATCGCGATCCGGCTGCTCTGGAAATTGCAGAAAATCGTTTAGCCGAATTTGGAAACCGGGTTGTCCTTATTCATAGTTCATATTCCAGACTTAAATCGCACCTTAACAACCTTAGTTGGAAAACCGTTGATGGCATATTGCTTGATCTGGGGCTCTCCTCTATGCAGCTGGATAATCCGGAAAGGGGATTTTCGTTTCGAAAAGCCGGTCCATTGGATATGCGCTTTGACCCTTCCCAGCCTTTCTCAGCTGCTGATCTGGTAAATGAATCTTCCAAAGACGATTTGGCTGATTTGATCTTCAGATATGGAGAAGAAAGATATTCCAGGAAAATAGCAGATGCGATCATTGCTAACCGCCCTCTTGAAGACACACAGGAATTAGCGGACATTATCGAAAGCGCCATACGAAGTACACCATCGCGAATTCATCCTGCAACAAGAACCTTCCAGGCGCTGAGAATTGCAGTTAATCAAGAATTGAAAGCTCTTGAAGCTTTCTTGCCCACAGCGCTGGACGCATTGAATCCAGGAGGGCGGTTGGCAGTTATTGCTTTTCATTCGTTGGAAGATCGGATAGTAAAACAATTTTTCCGTAAGGAAAGCAAAGATTGTATCTGTCCTACGGAAATTCCTCAATGTGTTTGCGGGCACAAAAAACAGCTAAAAGAAATTAACAGACGACCGATACGACCTGAGGATAAGGAAATATTGGAAAATCCCCGGTCACGAAGCGCAAAATTGCGCGTAGCAGAAAAAATTTAAGGTTTTATGGCACAAGGCTTGCAATTAATTAAAGGATACTTAGCAGTCAGCAGCAGAGTAAATTCACCGAGATAAAACAATGACAGAATCCTTAATCCAAGCCTATTCTAATTCTCCCCGACGTCAAAAGCTTCAGATCATCGGCAGTATTTTCATGACAATCGTCATTACGGCTGTAATGTTGATACTTTATTTGGTCGTTTCGGCCCGTGTTGTGTCGATGGGGAGGCAGCTTCAGCAGGCAAAAGATGAGATTGATCAGCTGGTATACCTCAGTGTCAATTATCGGAATCAGATCGCTGTTTTGTCCAGGTTTGAAGTGATGGAGAAGAAAGCCATAGAATTAGGATTCCGTCAACCTTATCCCGGAGAAGTATTTTATGTACCTGTTTCCGGATATGACCAGCAGATCCAGCCGCATTATGAAGCGGCTGGCGATACCAGTCCGGCAGTGATAAATGTCAATTTAATTGGATACCACGAAAGCCTGATTGACTGGATAGGCAGGCAGTTGACGATTTTCCTTCGTCCATTTGAGGGATTATGAACGAAAAAATCACCTACAACTGGCGTTATATCAGCATAGCGGTTTTTTTCACGGTATTTGCACTGGCGATTATCACCCAGATGGTGCGCATTCAACTGGTGGTGAATACCACTGATCTGCCGGTAACGGGGTTGCTGGGACAGTGGGAAAAAGCGGCTTCCCGCAGGGGTTTGATCCTGGATCGCAATGGGCACATATTAGCAGGAAATCAAACAGTTTACGTAGTGGATGTGAATTTTGAGGAATTTTATCAGGAAGCTGAAATAGAAGAAGTAAAGATGTTGGCTGAGACCGCTATTGAAGTATTTGGAATAAACAATCAATATCTCCTGGAATTCATTCAACAGGAACCCCGTCCGTTAACAAAAAATATCACTGTTGAACGTTTTGCTACCCAGGAGGAATTGCTGGCGTATTTAGCTCTGGTGGAGAATTATTATGGGATTTCGACGCCGGGGCAGGTTGATGAAAGCAGTGAAGAGGCAGTTACGCTAACACTTCAGCAAAGGATTGAGGTGATTGACTGCACCCATTTGATCCGGGTAAGCTGCTCTCCTCACTTAATTCGAAGTTATCCGGAGCATAAGTTAGCTTCAAATATTATTGGATTTGTGATGAGAGATTCAAAACAAGGTCAGCTGGGTATCGAAGAGAAATACGATTCAACTCTCTTTGGCAACGATAGAACATTATGGGCATTATGGGACCCGCATAAAGCTGATCAGGCACCGGACCCAGATCATGGCGCTAACATTATCCTGACCATAGACAGCGTTCTCCAGGCTGATGTAGAACAGATCCTTGACAAGACCATTAAAAAAACCGGAGCGCTGGCAGGAACAGTGATCGTAATGGATCCAAGATCAGGTGAGCTGCTGGCTTTGGCATCTTCACCTCGGGCAGATATTAATGAGTATTGGTCAGATGATTACATAAAAATCATTAATAACCTTGACAATGTTTTTAATTACGGGATTAGAGCCTATGAGCCTGGATCAGTCGTCAAGGTCCTGACTATGGCAGCCGCCTTGGATGCCGGTGTTGTTGAACCGGATACTGAGTTTATTGACCAGGGGAAGATAGAAGTCGGAGGAATTACCATCCGCAATTGGAATAATAAAGCCTGGGGTCCACAAACTATGACTACCTGCATGCAGAATTCATTGAATGTATGTCTGGCCTGGGTAGCTACACAGTTGGAGTCAGAACAGTTTTATGCCTATTTTCAAGATTTCGGTTTTGGGCAGCTGACGGGTATTGAACTTTCAGGCGAGGTTCCCGGGTTGGTGAAAAATCATTGGAGTCCGGATTACACGCGCTCAGAGCTGGCAACAAATGCTTTTGGTCAAGGTATAGAAATAACACCCATGCAAATGGTTAAAGCAATATCCGCTATTGCCAATCAAGGTGAGATGGTTGCGCCGAGAATCATTCATTCAATCGTAGACGATGGGTACCGTTATACCCCACCGAAGACTGTGGTAGGACACCCGATTACCGCAGAAACAGCAAAAACTTTAACAGATATGCTGCAGGCGTCGCTCCAGAATGAATCTTCTTTGGCGCTTGTTCCGGGATACAGCCTGGCTGGAAAAACAGGAACAGCAGAGATTTATGTCCCGGGGCAGGGTTATAAAAGTTCAGCTACCAACACATCGTTTGTTGGTTGGGGTCCCACAGATGATCCCCAGTTTCTGGTTTACGTTTGGATTGAGAAGCCCTCGGCATCAATTTGGGGCTCAGAAATAGCAGCCCCGGTATTTAAGAAAGTTGTAGAACGATTGGTAATTCATTTAGGGATTCCCCCGGATGCAGTCAGAATGACACTGCAGGAAAATTAGCATGATAACTTTGGGTGTTGTATTTGAAGCATTAATAGGAAACGCTCCGGAATGGGCTGATCAAATCATTGCCGACGTAGGTATTGATTCCCGCACCATGATTCCAGGGTCTATGTTTGTGGCCATACCGGGAGAATCCGTGGATGGGCATGATTACCTTGAGGATGCTTTTTCGAATGGGGCATCTTTTGCTTTGATTGAGCATTCCGTAGCTCCGGATATTCGGGTTATTGATTTACGGCCAGGATCGGATCAGGATTTAAACTTGGAGGTTGATGTTCCTTTTTGCCTCCTGGTGGAAAATACGGTTGAAGCGCTCCAGGTAGTAGCAGGAGTTTGGCGAAAGAGATTAAACATCCGGGTGATCGGCATCACCGGCAGTGTGGGCAAGTCAACCACAAAAGAACTGACTACAACAGTGCTAAAACAGCGGTTCAGGACGCTTAAAAATCCTGGAAATTTAAATAATGAGATCGGATTGCCATTGACCCTCTGGAGATTAAGTGAAGGGCATGAACGGGCTGTGCTTGAAATGGGATTTTATTTGCCTGGAGAGATCATGTTTCTCTGTGACCTGGCAGAACCTGTTATTGGTGTGTTAACCAATATCGGGACTGTTCATGCAGAACGCGCAGGATCACAAGATGAAATCGCCCGCGGTAAAGCGGAATTGGTTCAATCCCTACCGTCTGCACCTGATGGTGTGGCAATCCTGAATTATGATGACGAATTGGTCCGGGCAATGGCTGATCAAACTGATGCCAGGATATTTTTTTATGGCCTGAGCCCGGAGGCGGATCTCTGGGCTGATCAAGTTGAAGGATTGGGTTTGGATGGAATAAAATTCCGACTTCATTATAAAAATGAAACCATTCACTTAAAGGTCCCGCTGATCGGCAGACACTCTGTCCACACCGTTCTGCGAGCTGCCGCAGTTGGCATTATCGAAGGTATGTCCTGGGAAGAAATTATCCGGGGACTCCGGTCCGGTCAAACCCAACTGCGACTGGTAGCGGTAAAAGCGGCCTGTGGGGCGATGATACTGGATGACACATACAATGCTTCTCCAAAATCAACGATAGCCGGACTGAACCTCCTGGAAGAAATGGAAGGGCGAAAGGTTGCTGTTCTGGGGGATATGCTTGAATTAGGGCGGTATGAAACTCAGGGTCACCAGAAAGTAGGCATCCGGGCAGCAGAGGTAGTAGATATTTTAGTAACCGTGGGCCAACTAGCAGAGATTATCTCCAAGGCAGCTGCCGATGCAGGATTCCAGAAAGAAAATATTTATTCCTTTGCGGATAGCGCAGGGGCAGTTAAGTTTCTAAAACAATTTCTTACCGAGGATGATATGGTCTTGGTTAAAGGATCCCGGGGAATGCGGATGGATAAGATTGTTGCTTCTCTGGAGGTAGTGTTATGACACAAGCCTCGATGGCATTAGCTTTATCTGGCTTCAGCTTCCTCCTGACAGTGATCTGGGGTGAACCCCTTTTGCGGATCCTGAGGCAATTAAAAATTGGAGAACATATCAGGATAGAAGGTCCCAGAAGCCATTTTGCCAAGCTGGGAACACCCACGATGGGCGGTGTTTTGATTCTCTTCCCAGTTGCGTTATTAACTATCCTGTTTAATGCTGTAAAAGTGCTGGGTGTTTCAATATTCGGAAATTCCATTCTGGTGCCGCTGATGGTATTTGTGGCCTATGCGTTGATAGGATCAATAGATGATTGGTTTAGCCTGCGCGGAATACGGAGAGGGGACGGCTTGTCTCCCATCTCGAAGTTAATTCTGCAACTTGTGGTCGCTATTGCGGGAGTATTTGTATTACGTTATGTGCTGGACGTTCCAGAGCTGTATCTTCCCGGATTGGATTTTGAGATTTCTTTGGGAATATTTTATTTTCCA
>JBARSJ010000193.1:0-1524 GCA_049644685.1 Anaerolineales bacterium | reverse complement strand
CCTAAGGTGCAATTGGCCGGATTCCTGGCGCTAGGGGGACTGGGCAGTGCCGCCGCCGGATACCTGGCTACGTGGGGCATTGTCCTGCTGGGGCGCTTGACCCTTAACAAATTTACCGGCTGGCTGGCAGTGCGTCTTCAAGGCTGTCCGGGCTGAGGGCCTTAAGGCAGACCCTGCCGGCACTGCTTTGCTGAAGTGCCGGCATGCACACTGCAATTAGCAACGCTCCGGCGCAGGATTAGCCGGATGATTGCTGCTATCTTCCTTCGTCGCGATCCCCGTCTCGGGGGATATCGCGCTCGTCCCGCTCGCGGCCCTCTTGTCGCTCAGTCTCCATTCTCTCGACTAGCTCTCTTTCTCGCAGGATCTCGCGATCACGCCGTTCGCCCTCGTCTCTGCGCCGGTCGAGTTCTCTTCGCTCACGGGCTTCCCTGTCGTCCTCTCTTCTCAGTTCGTTTGTCTCCTGCAGTTGTCGTCTCAGCATCTCGTTCTCGTGGCGCAGTTCTTCCATTTCTCTGTGCATATTCTCGACGTGCGCCCGAAGCTCGTGAAGTTCCGCCTGCATCCGTTTGATGTTGAACGCCAGAATTTCTCGCAGCTCCATACCCATGTGTTCCATGTGTCTGGCGATGACGTCTCTCAACTGTCCCTGCAACTGCTCATGCGGCGACGGTTCTCTCGGCGGGCGCTCGTCCCGACGTGCCTCCGGCCACCGCCCGCCCTCTCGCCTTTCTTCCATGCGATCAGCCTCGCGTCGCATTTCCCGCGGAACGTCCATTCGTCTTTCGCGCTCGCGTCTTTCCTCCTCGCGCTCGGGCTCGCGGCGGACCTCCCGGCGAATCTCCACTCTCCTGCCGCCGTCCGGATCTCTCTCACCTAGCTCTTGCCGGCGTACGGCCTCCATCCCCTTGATCCACATTTCCTCGTGCTCGGTGACGAACGAAATCTCCAGCCGGTCGCCTTCCCGCAGCGTCCGGGCCGAGCGTGCGATTTCCTCGTACTCCCGGGGCACCAGCACGGTCACATGCTCATCACTCTCGAACGGTTTGACGACGATGCCCATGTAACCGCGTTCGCCGACCCGGCGTTCGGTAAGTCGCACAAAAACTCCGCGGATTCCTCCGCCTCTTTCGCGGTCCTGAGCGACGAGAACGCCACCGGAAACGCACACCACAAGCGCAACAATCATAAATGTTCTGTATGACTTTCTCATGACAGTTCTCCTTATGATCCCAATCTGCAAAATCGCCGCCGCTCGCGGGCGGTCCAACCACCATTAGCAAATGCCGCCCCCAAAGTCAAGAAGATTGCCCGGCCCCAAATCCCCGCCGGCAGCCGGTTTTGCCATAGTTGGCTCTTTGCTCCCGAGTGGTCGTCTTGCAGGTTATGAATTTCTGCGACAGTCATTGCGAAGTTACAACATGGTCCGTACTGAACCAAGTCGAATGGATGGCCGCGGCAATCTCAATTCTCACGGCAGGACTTTTCCAGACACCCCGCAGCCTCGTAGGGGCAACCCTGTGT
>JBARSJ010000192.1:0-11144 GCA_049644685.1 Anaerolineales bacterium | reverse complement strand
AACCTGGTGGCAGCAGTTTAACGGCGAGGCAATTGTTGGGGATTTGACCGGAACCAAACTTGAATTTCTTCCCTCCGCGATCATCTCCTGGGCGGACTTTAAATCCAAACACCCGGAAGGACAGGTTCTTTCAATTGAGACTGGTTTCTCCCGCAGTTACGGGCGAAATCCTTACTCCGGGTATGACAATATCAACTCTTATCCCTTCGCTTATACAGGCGATCTGAATGACCACCTGCCCCCCATGGCCCGGGTTTTGGGTATCCTGCTGGAAGATGGCGAGGGCAGCGCCTATTCATTTGACCTGCTGAAAGTAAACCTGGTTCGGAATGAAATCCTGGGAGACACACCCGTCACAATCTTTTGGAAAGCTGGAACTGCTTCCGCTGTTGACAGCGGCACCATTTCAGATGGACGGGACGTTGGCACAACAGGCGTGTTCCTTGCCACTGTTGGTGACCAAGTATTAACCTTTACCGCTAAGGATAACGGCACATTTGAAGATCAGGAAACGGGTTCCGTGTGGGATATTCTAGGCGAAGCGATAGCCGGTCCCCTGGCAGGAACCCGGTTGGCATCCCTTCCCCATCACGACACCTTCTGGTTTGCCTGGGCAGCCTTTGTGGCAGATGGAACCCTTACTAAATAAATGGATTCAACCTCGGTTGGAACGTACCGAATATGACTCTACTAAACACGGAGCAGCTGAACCAGGTCAACCTCAGACCTCTTAAACCTGGATAAACCATCACTAAAAGGCGTTTCAGAAGGATCTGTCCTTGCCGCTGAAATCATGCTTGTCGGCATGCTATAATTTGTTCATCTCCAAAGGAGCGGGAACAATGCAAACGCGGACAAATTCGGAATGGCTTAACGATCTTCGCGGACCTGACCAAGACCGGGCCATTGAAGATCTGAGAAAAGTGCTGAAAAGGGGTTTAATCTATTCTCTCTCCAGCCGGATTAAAACAGATCTTGAAACCCAGGTAGATGATTTTGTCCAGGATTCAATCCTGCGCATCCTGGATAAACTTGATACTTTCCGCGGAGAAAGCCGCTTTATAACCTGGGCTCAGAAAGTTGCTGTCCGGGTCGCATTTACCGAACTCCGTCGTCAACGCTGGAAAGATATTTCCCTTGAAGACCTGATGCCGGAAGACAGCGGTGATTTCACCCCCCTTGTTCTGGCTGACCCCAGCCCAAATCCTGAAAAGCGCGCTACCCAAACGATTTTAACCGAGATGATCGAAACCATGCTCAAGGAAGACCTCACAGATCGCCAGCGGACAGCGATGATGGCTATTGTGAAAGGCGGGATGCCGCTGGAGGAAGTTGCCCGCCGGATGGATACCAACCGGAATGCCCTCTATAAATTACTTCATGATGCCCGGAAACAGATGCGGAAAGGTCTCCTGGAAAAGGGTTTAACCGCACAAGAAGTCATTGAAGCCTTTGAAGCCCAGTAAGAGAAACTCGACTAACAACATCAGAACTGCAGGAGCAAGAAATGAAATTATCAAGTGAAGTCATCCAAAAATTGATGGGAGCAGTCAAAATGACCCGGGAACATGAGCTCGACTGCGGCCATTGTTATGATGAGATAGATCAATTTGTTGAATTGGAACTAAGCGGCAAGAACGCCGCAGATGCCATGCCGCTGGTTCAGGCGCACCTGGATATCTGCGTGGCATGTCGGGAAGAATACCAGGCATTGCTGGATGCACTGAAAGCCGTCATCGATTAATTGGTTTCTCCTGCTCGCGAGTTAATTACTTTATTCTATTCACTTTATTGAGGAAAATTATGACCAAAAAAGATAAGAAAATTTGCATCCATTGTGGAAGAGACAACTCACAGGTGCCGCTGCTTGTATTTCGCTATCAAGATAAGAAATTCAGGATTTGTACGGAGCACTTGCCCGTCTTACTCCATAAACCTCAGGAGCTGGCCGGGAAATTACCCGATGCTGAAAACCTGCACGGGGTTGATCATGATTAGTTGTTTCATTAACTAGGAAATTTCAACACAACATTTGATTTCTCCTTTCGTATCAATAAAAATAAAACCATGCGAATATTAGCTCTGGTCACCGATGAATTCGGTCGTCGTAACCTACGAAATATCCGCGCCTACGCCCCTAAAGATTGGGTTGTCAATACCTGGCAGACACCGAAAGCGCTGCCGGCTATGATTGATTATCCCGAAGATCATCTTCCCGACAGATTCCCCCAAACTGATCTGATCCTCTCCTTTGCGGAAATTAAAGGCGTAGCTGAACTGCTGCCTGAGATTACCAGAATGAGCGGGGCAAAAGCGGTGATTGTCGCGGTGAATAACGAGACCTGGCTGCCGCTCGGCCTGGGGCGTCAATTACGCGGGTGGTTGGATGATATGGATGTTGTCTGCGCCACCCCCAGACCGCTTTGCTCCTTAACGGGGCATGACTACGGAGTTACCCGCTGGGAACGAATCAACTTCAATAGTCCCGAGATAGCTGAATTTGCCCGTCTTTTTGGGAAGCCTGATCTGAAGGTTGAAGTAGACCCTGAGACAAAAAAGATCGTCTCCGCTGAAGTGATCCGCGATGCGGTCTGCGGCAACACCCGTCATGTCGCCGAACAAATCATCGGCCTTTCTACTGATGAAGTCTTGGATAAAGCCAACTTACTTCACAAGCATTTTCCCTGCCTGACCACCATGACCAAACTCGATGATTTTGACCACGAAACTCTCATGCATGAATCCGGACATCAGCTTACGGATAATATCGCCCAACAAATCAAACCTGATTAAATAACCCTTCTTCTGCTCAGCCAAACGAAGCTGGCAGTTCCCCTCCCCCATCTTGGTTTAATTATCTTGAGTATTCTATCTCCCGGTGATCTTGTTTAGCGGTACCGGAGGACCGCCTAAATGCCTGGTAAAACTTAGCCTGCCGCAGAATTTTTTCTGATCAATAGCTAAAGAACCAACATCCCAACCGAACTGGCAATCAGCCACTGCGCCCCGAAATATGTGACCAGGTTCAAAGCCCGGGCTGGTTTAAACGCACCCTTAAATCGATCAGTCGCCAGAATGGTATCTGAAATGGCAAAAAGAACCGCTCCGATCAGGACCAACAGTGTTTCGGTTTGGCCTGTTTGTTCCCAGCGCTCCCAGGCCAACCAGGTCATTATCAGGATGATCACAATATAAACAATCACCGGTATTTTAAGTTTTCCTAGAGAGGGGGAGATAAACAGGTAAAATCCAATTCCCCAGATAATAAGGGGAATTAGCGGCCACCAACTCAATGAATTAATATCAGCCGCAAAGGCGGTGATGTAACAGAGATGAGCAAACAAAAAGGCAATCAATCCAGGCAGGAATCGATCAGCAGGCAGCATGAGGAAAATATCCCCTGCCAGAGAACAAACCAAACCCGCGATAATCATCACTTTATAAACCGACAGATCGCTCCCTCCCAGGATGGCTGTCAGGCAGATCAAGACCATTGTCAGCGGTTTAAATAAGTAAAAAAGCCGCCGCGGCTCATGGTATCCAAACCAAATGCAGCTCATCGCTGAGAAAAAAATCAAAAACAAGAGCGGGGATCCCCACATATACCTTTCTCCCTACCTGCCCAAACATCCAAACTATTAATTAAACAGTTATTATTTTCAGGATCAAGCTGCCCAAAGAATAAAAAGGGTAATCAATTTAGCAAGGGCCCACTGCAAAGATTAAATTTCAGAATGAGTATGCAGCCCCAACCACCCCTTCAATAAATTGGTCAGGCATCTCCCGCGCGAACCGGCTGATTGCTTTAAATCCTGTACAGTGACCCGGTACTACCAGATTAGGTTTTATGCTTTTTATATACTCTACGGTCTGGTCAATCTCATCCTCACTTGCCCGGGCCAGGTGTAATCCTCCTATTACTGCATGGACCGTATTCACTCCGGAAAATTCCCTGGCATACTCTATGGTGTTCACTATGCCTGAGTGAGCACACCCGGACAAGACAACCAGCCCTTTGCTTTTGACATTGATCACAACAGCCTGGTCTTCTTCGAGGTCATCTGGTAAAAAATCTGAGCCGTTTCGATACCTTAATTGATTCGATCTTCCAGACTCTTCAAAACTCTCCCTGGGAATGTAGCCCGTGGTCCAACATCCGGGTGCAAGTTGGTATGGTCCCTCAGAGAGGATAATCTCAGCACCAACTGCCTGCCATTCCTGGTGAGGTGGCGGTAAAAACGGACCAACCATCGCGCCATCGTCCTTGACCTTCCAGCGTTCACGGAAGGCTGCTGGATGGGCAATGATCGGAATCCGGGAGCCGTTCAGCCATTCCTCAATGTCATTTTCATTGACAGGCAGATCCCATTCTTTGCTTTTAGGCAGCAAATCTAGCCCGATTAACAAATCGGTCATAGCCGCGTAGTGGTCGATGTGCCCGTGACTGAGAGCAATTTTTATCAGGGAAGTTTTATCCAGCTTCATGCGGCGCATATTTTCCAGCAATGCGATTTTAGAAACACCTGCGTCCCACAAAATTTTTCCCTCCTGATTATCCAATTGGATCAGTACTGAAAATCCATGCTCCGCCAGTAAAGATTTCTCGGTAAAATACTTTACCCTCTCAGTTGACTTAACGATCAGATCAGCCTTGTTATCAACCAGGACAGTTAAGGATACCTGACCCACAGATCCAAACTCTTCAGGTTTATTCATCACATTCCTCCTCTTGTTAGTTTTCTTCCCGGCGAAGCAGTTCAACCTTCGCTCTCCCCTAACTGGTAAAACAGGAAAATCCTTGAGATCTTTTGATCTCTCCCTCGTTGTTATATCACTTCTATAAAGTATAGCGTCCAGATCATGCGGGGTCAATAAAATCAATAGTTGAATCTCCGTTAAACTTGATCAGGGGAATTTCAGCAACTCCGGGTTCAGGCTTCAGACACAATCCCACCAGGCGAGCTCTTCTTTTATCTTCCTAATAAACCTTTACACATTCTTTATCCTCCCTTTATTGCTCCTTCATTTCAGGCTGATAAACTCCTGATAATATTTTCTGGCATTGAAGCCAGAGCAATGAATAAGGAGAGTGAAAATGAATAAATCAGGGAGAATTGTCTTAACAACCATATTAATTATTGTGCTGGGTTTTGGATTTGTCTATTTGGGGATCATGATCGGGAGGTCAAGTTGGCTTCCTCAAATGGGGAGAATAAATCTGCCTGGCAGTTCGATGCCATATGGATTCAGATCTAACTTTTGTGGTCAAACAAACATCCATGGTAACTACATGATGAGTGGGCAGGGGATGATGGGAAATTATTTTTTTAACACTGGAGTTAATATTCAACCGCTGACTATCGACGAAGTAGATCATGCAATCCATGAGTATCTGGAAGATTATCCGGATGACGATCTCATCCTGGGCGAAATCATGATCTTTGATAATCATGCCTATGCCCAAATCATAGAAAAAAGCACCGGGGTTGGGGCAATGGAAGTCTTGGTAGATCCTCAAACTAGATCAGTTTATCCGGAACAAGGACCAAACATGATCTGGAATTTGAAATACAGCCCGATGGGTTCCTCAAACTTGTTCCAGGGGAGAGGAATGATGTCCGGATATAGCATGAATGGATTTGATGGACAGAATATAACCATTGAGGACATTGAAAAAATGCCCCTGAGCAGTGACGACGCAGTGGCCGCTGCCCAGAGATTCCTAGATCAATATCAACCTGGAAACCAGGCGGATGAACACGCAGATCTGTTTTATGGATACTATACGATCCATATCTTGAAGGATGGGGATGTGATTGGCATGTTAAGCGTAAATGGTTATACCAGCCAGGTCTTTTTACACACCTGGCATGGAGATTTACTCCAAATGAGCGAACATTAAAATATTGGGTGGCGCATTCACGAATAGGGCTGATGATCTTTCAGCCCTATTTGTGGTTAAATAGAAGAATATCAACCTGATTCAGAGCAGGTTTAGTTACAGCTGGAGGATTGATGGCTAACGAGAAGATTTTGGTAATTGATGATGAGGAGAAAATATTAAACCTGGTCACTTCCTACCTTGAGAAAGAAGGCTATGAGATCTTAACCGCGCAGGATGGGTTGTCCGGATTAAAGATTGCCCAGGCTTTTAAACCGTATATCATCGTCCTGGATATCATGCTTCCAGGAATGGATGGCATCGAATTACTCTCCCAGCTCAGAAGGGAATCGAATGTTTACGTAATTATGTTAACAGCAAAAACAGAAGAAACAGATAAAATTGTCGGTCTGTCAGTTGGCGCGGATGACTATGTGACCAAGCCTTTCAGTCCCCGAGAATTAACTGCCCGAATCAAAGCGGCTCTACGCCGATTAAATCTTGGCGGGGAACAACTCGACCGAAATGTCCTCTCCCACAAGCATATTACTATTGACCTTGGAAGTCGAAAAATAAAGGTAAATGGCCAAGAGATCGAACTCACTGCCATGGAATTTGACCTGCTTGCTGCTTTGGCTCAACACCCTGGTCTGGTTTTCAGCAGGGAACAGCTTCTTGAGAAAGTTTGGGGGCACGACTACTTCGGTGAATTACGGGTTGTAGATGTCCACATTGGTCATATTCGGCAAAAACTGGGGGATGATAGATTTATTGATACAGTCAGAAGCGTGGGATACCGTTTTGAGTACGATTGGGAGTAAGCTGATGATTAAAATAATTCGGCGCCATTTAGGCTATAAATTTTTCATCTCATATTTTGTGGTCATCCTGATTGGAATTATCGTCTTAATCGCTGCCACAGCATTTACTATGCCAGGCGCCTTTGACCGGCATATGGCTGAAATGATTGAGGTGATGGGTCCCTCAGCCACAGAGCTGGAAAATGATCTCTATAATAACTTCAATAAAGCTGTATATGAATCCTTGATATTTTCTGCTGCAGCTGCTTTCATTTCCGCTGTTATCGTTAGTTTATTCGTCAGCAGACAGGTAGTTGCCCCGGTTCGTCGCATAATGGTTGCCAGTCAGCATATTGCTGATGGGCACTATAGCGAACGTGTCCAAATTCCAGGCAGCCATGAGATTGGGGAAATGGATGAATTGGCACAATTATCGCTAAGTTTTAATCAAATGACACTGGAACTTGAAAAGGCAGAAAACCTCCGGAAACAACTCATAGGGGATATTGCCCATGAGCTGAGAACGCCGCTGGCGACGATAAAAGGATCTATGGAAGGATTAATGGATGGCGTCCTGCCAGCCAGGGAGGATACTTATCATCAGGTTTATCAAGAAACTGAACGGTTACAGCGTTTGGTTGATGATCTACAGGACTTAAATCGTGTTGAATCCGGCGCAATCCAGTTGAACCTTGAAAAACATCCTATTAAAGAACTGATTGAAATAACCCAAAGGCGATTATTAAGGCAATTTGAAGAAAAAGGTGTAGTGCTTGAACTTGAAATTCCAGATGATTTGCCAACGGTATCTGTAGATGCTGATCGCATTGGACAGGTATTCATTAACCTGCTAGGCAATAGTTTGCAATATACTCCTTCTGGCGGGGTAGTGACAGTTGTGGCAGAAGAAAAAAAGGATCAGCTCCTGGTAACTATTTCAGATACCGGGATTGGGATTTCTCCCCAGGATATATCTACTATCTTTACCCGTTTTTACCGGGTTGATAAATCTCGCTCTCGAGCAGGCGGGGGCAGCGGGATCGGTTTAACAATCGCAAAACACCTCGTGGAATCACATGGCGGTACGATCTGGGCAGAAAGCCCAGGATTGGGAAAAGGAAGCGCAATTAAGGTATTATTGCCCATCTCTTGATCCAGCGCAAATCTTAAAAAACTTTACAGAATCTTTATAGTCTCTCCGGAATAACTTTATTTATCCCTGCTACTATAGCGATAGATATTGATTATTTCAGTAAGGAGATGATTTTATGATGCATGGATTTAGTTTTGGATTTGGAGGTATATTTGGCATGATACTTATTTGGGTTCTATTAATCGCTGGCTCTGTTTGGTTGATTAAAGTATTGTTCTCAGGGGGAAATAACAAAACACCCGAGAAAGAAGGTCCAGAGGAAAAGGCAATTGATATCCTCAATAAACGGTATGCTCTAGGTGAACTCAAACGGGAAGAGTATGAGTTGATGAAAGGTGATTTGATCAAATAAGTTTGATCAGATTGCAAATGGAAGCAGGAGATATTAAATGGATTCTACCGTAAATCACATCCATGAACATCGCCCAGCGGTCCAGGTCAAAGCCCCTCAAGATCAGCATAGCGTATCTCATGAAGAGCATGGTGTTGACCACCGCGGTCATGAAAATTTATTCCGGCAACGTTTTTGGGTCTCGCTAGCGTTAAGTGTTCCTGTCCTATTATTCAGTGTTACTGTTCAACGATGGGTTGGGTTTTCCATGCCCGCTTTCCCAGGCAACAATTGGATCGTGCCAGTAATCTCTGTAGTTATTTTTGGGTATGGTGGTGTGCCGTTTATCCAGATGGCTGTACCCGAGATAAAAAAACGATCGCCGGGAATGATGTCTTTAATTTCCCTGGCGATTATTGTGGCTTTTTTATACAGTGTTTCTACAACTTTTTTAAATTTCGGGGAAAGTTTTTATTGGGAGCTGGTAACGTTGATTGATGTCATGCTCTTGGGGCACTGGATTGAAATGCGCAGTGTCCGCCAAGCTTCTGGTTCATTAAATGAGTTGGCGAAACTATTACCAGATCAAGCCGAACGCATAAATAAGGATGGTTCAATCGAAAGTGTGTCTTCTCATCTTTTGCTCCCTGGAAATCTGCTTTTAGTCCGACCGGGAGAAAGTATCCCGGCAGACGGAACGGTCATTAGCGGGGAATCCAATGTAAATGAAGCGATGATTACCGGGGAATCAAAACTGGTATTCAAAACAACAGCAGATCCAGTGATTGCTGGAACGATCAATGAGGAAGGAAGTCTGCGGGTTATGGTGTCTGCCACAGGAGACGACACCGCGTTGGCAGGGATCATGAGGCTGGTGAAGGATGCTCAGATGAGCAAATCCAATACCCAAGTTCTGGCGGATAAAGCAGCAGGATGGTTATTCTATATCGCTCTGGCAGTGGCAGTTCTTACAGGTATCGGATGGGTTGTCGCTGTAGGGTTTGACATTGAAGTGATCAAACGAGTCACAACTGTATTGGTCATTGCCTGCCCTCATGCGTTGGGCTTGGCAGTCCCGCTTGTTGTTGCAATCAGCACATCATTGGGCGCCAAAAACGGGATTCTGGTAAAAGATCGCATCGCTTTAGAGGAAGCACGTTTGGTGGATACGATCATTTTTGATAAAACAGGAACCTTAACGAAGGGTGAGTTTGGGGTTGTTGATACCGCGGTCGTTAGGGGCTGGAAAGTAGAACAAGCGCTGGAGCTGGCAGCTGCGCTTGAGGAAGATTCTGAACATCTGATTGCCCGGGCGATTCGGAAAAAAGCCCAGGATCTTGAGCTTTCTGTTCCTAAAGCGATTGGGTTTACAGCTATTAAAGGACGAGGAGTGAAAGCTCAGGTAAATGGCCAGGAGGTGTTCATTGGTGGTCCGAAATTATTAGCTATGCTTTCTATCCGACCAGCCAGCAAATTGTTAGATTTTTCCAGAAACGCCGGGGATAAAGGCTTGTCTGTAGTGTATCTTGTACATGACAAAGTACTTGTTGCTGCTTTTTCTTTGGCAGACCTGATCCGAAGTGAGAGCAAAGATGCTGTGAAGCAACTTCAAGAAATGGGTATCGAAGTAGTTATGCTGACGGGCGACAGCCAAGAAGTCGCCCAAACTGTATCCCAGGAGTTAGCTATACCACGATTTTTCGCTGAGGTATTACCTGAGGACAAGGATAAAAAAATCGCTGAACTGCAGGGAGAAGGAAAGCGCGTTGCCATGGTTGGGGATGGTGTAAATGATGCACCAGCATTAACCCGCGCCGACGTCGGTATCGCCATTGGAAGTGGAACTGATGTTGCGGTCGAATCAGCCGGGATAATCCTGGTCAAAAACAATCCACTTGATGTTGTTCAGATTGTCAAGTTGAGTCAGAAAACCTATCGGAAAATGATCCAGAACCTGATTTGGGCGACCGGGTATAACATCATAGCGATTCCATTAGCTGCTGGTGTTTTAGCACCATTCGGAATTTTACTTTCTCCTGCGGCAGGAGCACTGTTTATGTCTTTGAGTACGGTAATAGTTGCGCTGAATGCCCAATTATTACGACGAGGGTCAATGTAGATTTTCTTAGAGAATCCAAGAAGGAGAGGTCTGTATGAAACGGTTTCTTATCGTAAGTCTTCTCATCACTGTGCTGGCGTCGGCATGTGGAGCTGCCCCATCGCAGGGCGAGGGACCACAGGAAGAAAAAATAATCACGGTTTATAAATTACCCACTTGAGGATGTTGTGATGATTGGTCTGAGTACCTGGAAGGAAATGGTTTCACGGTCAAGACAGAAAACGTGGAAAGTCTTGTTGAGATCAAAAAGAAATACCAGGTTCCTGCAGAATTTCAGGCCTGTCATACAGCCATCGTGGATGGTTATGTAATTGAAGGACATGTACCGATTGCTGAAATTGAACGCTTGCTCTCGGAGAGACCTGCTGTAATGGGCATTGCAGTTGCAGGAATGCCGGCAGGATCACCCGGAATGGAAATTGAAGGGTTTGATTCTGAACCCTTTGATGTGGTTACATTCGATCAACTTGGTAAGATAGAAATATATTCAAGTTACCAATAAGATCAATTTTCATTTGATTTCTTACCAGTCATTGTTTTCGCAGTGATCGGAAAGCAGAACCGCTTGAGTGAGAGTGCGTTGTCCTCTCGCACTCTCGCAATCCCACCACATGAGCGGTGGGGGGTATAAACATAAGTTAAGATAAAATCCGCCCGAAATGGGCGGATCCGCTTCGTGCGTGGGTGAAATTGGACTCGAATAACATCCAGTTCTGATTTTGGTTAGATCAAATTTTTTCGTCCTGTTGTGCGCTGCCCAAGATAACTATGCCTTGCTGCACATTAATCACCCCTTATTTCTGGATTCTGCCCCTATTTTCTATCTGATTCAATAATTTTCAAAAAAGCATCCACTACCC
>JBARSJ010000191.1:0-1832 GCA_049644685.1 Anaerolineales bacterium | reverse complement strand
CCGGTTCTGAGAGGGACAGGAGCGCAACTGTGATATGGATGAAATATTGTGGCACCGCCGCGAAAGCAGGCGGCAAACAGAGAAAACAAACCTCGTCCTGGAATCATGGAAGTCTCCTGTCTACTCGAAAAATCCCGGTTAATATAAGTATATATTAGAAAGAGTTATTTTTGTTTTATCATTTAGAACAGTTGTCGATGCTTTCAAAGCTCAACTATACCAGAAAAATATTCAATTTCTAATAGTCATGTGTGGGTATTACCAGCAATAAAAAAAGGGATCTATGAATAATCGGTTTTATGATCAGTCTCCATTATTTTATACCCTGCATATATTAATTTTATTATTTATCCTCATCGGTGCCTTGCCAAATTCATATGCAGAAAAATTATATGAGAGAAAAGAAGAAGGTATCAGCTATCCTAATTCATTTTCTAATCCCTTTACAGATACTGAACTGCGGCTCAGTGTCATGGCCCCTCCAGGTAGAGAGCTGGGTTCATCATTTGAGCATTTTGGTTACTTTGATGGAGATGGAGTGGGTGGCCAAAATGGAAATGTCTGGAAATTCCGTCTTCTCTTCGATCATCCAAGTATCTGGACTGTCGAAGCTGCTTTTTTTGTGCCAGGCACGAATACCCCCAACGGCCCAAAACAAAATTATTCCTATGATGTATCTACAGAAAAGGCTCCCGGTGAACGGGGTCATGTCTACCTCGATCGAAATAATTTCGCGAGGCTCAAATTTGCAAATGGTACTCCCTGGATACCCGTTACAGTGGTAGGCGCATCTGTACTGAAAAGAAAATGGTCTCTTTCAAAGCAATGGATTGACGAGCACGCAGCCCTTGGTGTGAATTCAATGGGGGCCAGTATTGGCGCCGACAACTGGGAACCCTGGTTTGAACCTGATGAGACCGGGGTGTACCGTTGGCTGCTTAAAACAGGAGATCGGGCTTCAAAAGTCCAGCTGTCTAGAGTAGAAACCCGCTCACTATTTGACTATACCCGGTTTGATGTAGCAGGCTGGCACCACCAGGAACAGGTGATGGATTATTGCTATAGCAAGGGGATTAGGCTGGTAACCTGGTATGGTATCAGCAGCAATGGGAATGTATATAATATTGAGGGCCCAAATGATTGGACGGGAAGTAACATGGGGCCCCTTAAAAAACTTTTTTTGAAATATTATTCAGCCCGTTTTGGTGCTCACCCCGTTTGGTGGATGCATACTGTTTCTGGTGAATGGAATCTTCATGACATACCTAAAGAACATGAAAAAGCCGTTGCCAAAGAGCTCAGAGCCTTAAATCCTTGGAAGCCTCTCATCACTACACACCCGAATGCTTTGGCCGCTAATGCTCTGCCCAGTTTTAATTGGCCGGAATTAAACGTCAATACTCTTCAAGAAGCTACAGTCGCTGAGGTAAGAATCGAAATGTTGAAAATGGACCCTTCATTCTGGAGGCCAATATTCAATTCAGAAGGTTATCCCTCGGGCAGCCTGACAGGGGCATGGGGTCACAGCAATCCTAACCTGCTGCGAAGTATTTTATGGCGGGAATTCATGGATGGCGGCTTTGTACAGGCATCCTGGTATCTGAATAACGATGTAAATAACAGTATTAATTCATGGGGCGCAGACTGGAATAAGTTGGCCCCCGGGCACGGCACTACTGCTGTCCAATGCGGTATCCAACAAAAACTCCTCAATGAAATCTTGGACAGTGACATTCACAATAGCTTACCTGACCATCAACTTGTTTCGGGTCCCGTACAAAAAAAGTGCCTCGCAAATCCGGGTCAAAGTTATTTTATCTATTTACGTGATG
>JBARSJ010000190.1:0-4714 GCA_049644685.1 Anaerolineales bacterium | reverse complement strand
TTATAAAGATGCTAAAGAGGGGAAAGAACACAGTCCAAGATTGGAGGAATGGTTAACCAGGGGGGGAAATTCCTTATGCCTTGCTGCCAGAAATTAGTGGTAATCCCCCAATCTGTCATCCAGAGCCCTTCGACTTCGCTCAGGACAGGCTTGCGAAGGATCCATACTGAGATCAGATATCAAATGTGACCATAATCAATAAGACTTGGTTGTTTGTTCTTTGAGCTCTATATGGATTCCTCGTTCCTCCCTTCGATACGCTTCCGCTCTGCGTTAGCTACTCAGGACAGGCGGAATGTCAAAATAAGAGTCTGTCAGTTTGTCTGTCTGATTTATTAAGTTGGTATTTTACAAAACAATGAACTATGCTTCTATTCAGCTCAGCGAGAATTAAAAAGAAAAGGCTGCCCTCCAGTGTAATACACCGGGGCAGCCTTTCTGAACCCGTTTGATAAATTATGCAAGCTCGACAGTCGCGCCAGCTTCTTCCAATTGTTTCTTGGCTTCTTCCGCTGCTTCTTTTCCAGCAGCTTCAATAATCTTGGCATCTGCTGTTTCTGCCATTTCTTTGGCATCTTTCAGACCGAGGCTTGTGATGGCCCGGATTGCCTTAATTACTTCGATCTTCTTGGGTCCGGTGTCCTTGATGATAACATCAAATTCTGTCTTTTCTTCACCAGCATCCCCACCGTCGCCGCCAGCGGCAACAGCTGCCACTGCTACGGGAGCAGCAGCGGATACGCCCCATTCTTCTTCCAGCATAGTCACTAATTCAGCTGCTTCCAGAACGGTTAGTTTACTTAATTGATCCTTGATTTTTCCAATATCAGCCATTTTATTCTCCTTTTATCGGCATCTTGACCGTAATTGTTTAATTTAATCTTTCTAGACTGCTGGCTTTTTTTCTGAGTAAGATTTGAGCACAGCGGCCACTTGCCGGCCAGGTTCTGCAAGGGTCCGGACAAGTTGTGATGCAGGCGCTAAAATTGTACTTAATAGTTTTGCCCGCATTGTTTCCATGGAAGGCAATTCTGCCAGGGCAACAATTTCTTCTACAGTCATCAGGCGTTCAGCCAGATATCCGCTCTTAATCTCAATGGTTCCAAACTCTTTGGAAAAGTCCTTGATAACCTTTGCAAGACCAGTTGGATTCTGATATGAAACACCGAGCGCGGTAGGACCGATAAATACATCTTTTTTCCATTCCCGTCCGCTTTCTTCGAATGCTCGCTTTGCTAGAGTATTCTTGATGATGTGGAACTCACCGCCGGATTCTCTGATATCTCTGCGGAGATTACTGATCGCCTTGACAGACAATCCATGGTAGTGAGTTAAAATCATCCCATCACTTTCTTCTAACCATTTTTTGTACTGTTCAATAAGTTCTTCTTTCTGCTGTTTTGAAATAGCCAAAGTATTTCACCTCCTTCAAATCGGGTTCAGTCTTATCTGCATAACAAAAAGTCTTTACCTCACCAGTTGAGGTAAAGACTTCAAGTTTAATCAACTATAAAGTATTCTCTACCTGAGCTGGAAATTAAGTTTTCAGAGAAAACGCCAGCGGTCTCTGGTAATTAAGCTTCTGTTATTTCCTGTTTCTGTGGAAACGGTGTCCCTTACTCAGTTTCCATTTCTGCTGCCAGTACCGGGTCAACAATAATGCCAGGCCCCATACTCGCCGATACTACTACTTTCTTGATATATTGGCCTTTGGTAGACGCAGGTCTGTTTGATACCAGCGATTCCATTAACGCACTCATATTATCATGTAATTGCTCAGCTGAGAAGGATACCTTCCCAATTGGCACGTGAATATTAGCGGTTTTATCTACCCTGTACTCAATCCTGCCCGATTTGGCTTCCTCAATTACTCTCGGAAGATCTTCACCGGGAATCATGGTACCAGCTTTAGGATTGGGCATCATGCTTCGAGGTCCCAGAATCGGACCCAGTTTTCCAACTTTACCCATCATATTGGGGGTAGCGAGCGCAACATCAAAATCAAACCATCCACCTTCGATTTTATTGATCAAATCATCGCCATCAGCAATGTAGTCTGCTCCGGCTTCCCTGGCTTTGGCTGCATCCTCACCCTGGGCAAATACCAGGACGCGAACGGTTTTTCCCAAACCATGGGGAAGATTTACCAGATCGCGGACAATTTGATCCGCATGGCGGGGGTCAACACCCAAACGAATATGGATTTCCAGGGTCTCATCGAACTTGGCATAGGCTAGTTCTTTGGCCAGAGTCACAGCTTCCAGGGGTGTGTATTTCTTGGATCGATCTACTTTGTCAAATGCTTCTCGATAATTCTTACCGTGTTTTGCCATTAATAACTCCTTGTGGTACGAGCGGATTATTTATCCTCCCACGAGAATTTAGTCTGTTATATTAATACCCATATTTTTCGCTGTGCCTTCAATCTGGCGCATTGCGCCTTCGATGTCAACAGCGTTTAGGTCTTTCATTTTTGTTTGGGCAATTTCCCGGAGCTGATCCCTGGTAATTTCACCAACAACTTCTTTATTGGGTTCAGCTGCACCCTTTTCAATCCCGGCAGCTTTCTTTAACAAAACTGCGGCTGGAGATGTGCGCAGCACAAATTTATAAGAACCGTCAGAAAATATTGTGATGTCTGCTGGGATGATATCTCCCATCCGGTCTGATGTCCTGGCATTATATTCTTTACA
Organism: Anaerolineales bacterium; assembly: GCA_049644685.1. Taxonomy (GTDB): domain Bacteria; phylum Chloroflexota; class Anaerolineae; order Anaerolineales; family UBA11858; genus B10-G9. Next base: position 2,021 of record JBARSJ010000190.1, on the reverse strand, counting down.
AAAGGCCATCAAGTTGATCCCATGCGCTGCCAGCGCAGGACCAATCGGGGGCGCAGGATTTGCCTTCCCCGCTTCAATCTGTAATCGTACGTTAGCTTTTACTTTTTTTGACACAATTTTCTCCTTCGTGGTGCCAGCGGACAGTTAATCCGTCCTCCCACAAATGAATAATACAACTAGGCTTCTTCCACCTGTAGGAAATCCAACTCTACAGGGGTTTCCCTGCCAAAGAAATTAACCATGACCCGGACTGTAGCCCGTTCCATGTCAATCTCGGATACTTTCCCATAAAAATCTTCAAACGGTCCATCCACGATCCGCACCCGTTCACCCTGCCTGAAGGTGACATTGATCCGGGGTGATTCGGATTCCATCCGTTTGAGAATTCTAGCCACTTCTTCTGGCTGCAGCGCCGTGGGATCATTTCCCATGCCCACAAATCCAGTGACACCCGGCGTGTTGCGAACCATGTACCAGGATTCTTCTGTTAATATCAAATTAACCAGAATGTATCCCGGGAAAACTTTTTTCTCAACTGTTTGGCGTTCCCCATTTTTGATATTAACTTCATCCTCTGTGGGGACGACTACATCAAAGATCAAGTCATCCATACCCATAGACTCAATTCGCTGCAGGATGTTATGCCGGACTTTATCTTCATTACCGGAGTAGCAGTGGACCACATACCAGGCTCTCCCGTCATCTTTGACCGGTTCAGTTAAGACACTGTATTCCGCTGAAGGTTCTGATTCGTCTTGAACTGGTTCTTCCTGCTCGGCTGCAGCGGGTTCTTCCGCTTCACCATCAACAGGTTCATCCAGTTCCGCCTCAGCGTCAACGACTTCTTCCAGTTCTGCCTGTTCTGCTTCTACTGACTCATCTACCTCAACTGCAACCAGTTCAGCCTGTTCGGCCTCTACTTGCTCATCCACCTCAGCTTCAACCGGTTCTTCTGTTTCTATCGCAACAGGTTCTTCCGCTTCACCATCAACAGGTTCTTCCAGCTCCGCCTCAGCGTCAACGACTTCTTCCGTTTCCATCGCAGCGGGTTCATCCAGTTCGGCTTGTTCGACCTCTACAGGCTCATCTGTTTCAACTGCATCCTGTACTTCCGCTTCTGCTGCAGCAAGTTCTTCCTGTTCAGCCTGTTCGGCCTCTACAGGTTCTTCTGTATCAGACGGGGCAAGATCTGCCAGATCCTGAGGGAGCTGTTCCGTTTCTTCTTCTATTTGTTCTTCGTTCTCGTTAATATCCATATTCCGTTCTTCCAGGAGCAAAGTGTTTGGATTTTAAGCGCCCAGGAGTAAACCGAACATCCTGGAAAATAAAAAGTCCAATATTCCCAAAAAAGCTCCCACGATAACAATCACGATGAGGACTACCTTGGTAAGATTAATCGCTTCCGTTCTGGTCGGCCAGGAGACTTTCCTTAATTCTGCAGTAGTCTCCCGATAAAATCCTCGGATGCCGCCCGGTTTTGTTCGCTTTTTAGCCACATCTAACTCCTTCTACGATCAAAACGCCGCCCTGAGAGACGGCGTCAAGCAAATGAAATAAGCAGGCCAGGTAGGAATCGAACCCACAACCCCCGGTTTTGGAGACCGGTGCTCTGCCAATTGAGCTACTGGCCTAAAGATGGGTAGCGGGTGATCGCCGCTGTTCCATTCACACCGGCAATCACCTCATCATTTCTTACTTCGTTTCTCGATGCAGTGTATGTTTCCGGCATCTTGAGCAGAATTTATTCAGCTCAAGCCGGTTAGGATCATTTCTTTTATTTTTTTCAGACGTGTAATTCCGTTCATTGCACTCAGTGCAAGCCATGGTAATTACTGGTCTAATTCCTTTTTTTCTTGCCATAACTAGTATACCGTCCCAATAATTTGGAAAATACTACTCTATGATCTCAGTGACCACTCCGGATGCAACCGTGAGACCACCTTCTCGAATAGCGAACTTTCCACCTTGCTCCAATGCGATCGGTACGATCAGTTCCACTTCCATGTTCACATTGTCACCAG
>JBARSJ010000189.1:0-2451 GCA_049644685.1 Anaerolineales bacterium | reverse complement strand
TCCAAGTACTGGGATCTATTTGTTTCAACGCGAGAATCAACTAACGATCCCTGGTCCGTACCCCTTAACCCAACCTTCACGGTTGTGTCGTAAAAACGGCTAATAAAAAAAAAGTTTCGAGGATATTGCGTTGTTATGAGCGATCTTGGCCTGAGATCGTGTGTAGTGAAGACCTTGGGGGTTGAGCCGGTGCGGCCATCTGAGACAATAACACTATGTTCCTCAGATGTTACAAACGAAAAAAGAATGGCAAACTTCACCACTACTATAGTGTCGTCGAGAATAGACGCATCGCCAACGGACGTGTAGCCCAGAAGACTGTTCTCTATCTGGGGGAAATTACCAGTGACCAGGAGAAGGCGTGGCGTAAGACATTACAAGTTTTTGATGTTGATCAGAACAAACCGGTCTACAAGTATTTGTTTGCCACTGAAGAGGAATCCATTTGTGAAGATATTGATGCCATTCCTGTCCGTTTGTCACACCTGAAACTGTCCCATCCGAGAGCCTTTGGAGACTGCTGGCTGGGGTGTCAAATCTGGGATGAACTTAAGTTGGACTCGTTCTGGAAAAAGCGTATTGACGGCTACAAGACCACGATTGCTTTTTCGAAGGTTTTGAAGTTGCTGGTGATAAACCGACTGATTAAGCCGGGGTCCGAGCTTTATGTGCATCAGCACTGGTTTGATCAGACGGCCATGGACGTCCTTTTGGATTGTGATTTTACGGTAGCTCAGAAGAACCGTTTGTACGAGTGCTTGGATAAGATTTTGCCCTATAAAGATGAGCTGTGTCAGTATCTCAAAGAACGCTGGGAGACTCTGTTTGACATCAGCTATGATGTCTTACTGTACGATCTGACCAGTACGTATTTTGAAGGGTTGTGTGAGCAAAATCCTAAAGCTCGGTTTGGTCATAGCAAAGATCGTCGTAGCGATTGTAGGCAAGTGTTAATTGCCTTGGTTGTCACACCCGATGGGTTCCCCCTGAACTATGAAGTTTTGGCCGGTAATACGTCAGAGAAGACCACGTTGGCCGATCTCTTGACCAAGATCGAATCGAGGTATGGCAAGTCTCGTCGAGTCTGGCTCATGGACCGGGGTATCCCCAAAGAAGAGACGTTGAGCCTCATGCGAAATACCGGTGTCAATTACCTGGTTGGCACACCTCGAAAACTCCTGGATTCATTCGAACAGTCACTGCTCCAGACTCAATGGCAACGGGCCAGGGGGGATGTGTATGTCAAATCCATCAAGGACCAGGGCGAAACCTATGTCTTGGCCAAGAGCAAAGCCCGGTTGCAAAAAGAGCGTGCTATACGTCACCGTAAACTGCGAACCTATTTGCGTGGCCTTGACAAGCTCCGGAAGAACTATCGAGACCGTGACCGATTCCTCAAACGTTTAGGCGTCTTGCTGCACGAGGCGGGCAGTTGCTCTAAATGCGTGGATATACAGTTGCCCCCGGAAGGCAAAAAAGTCAGTCCTAAGAATTTTAAGTACCGTTTTAACCGGCAGGCTTACCGTCGGATGATCCATCGTGATGGCAAATACTTCTTACGTACGAATCAAACAGGCAAACATCCGGTTGAACTCTGGGAGCAGTACATGCTTCAAACCCGGGTTGAACAGTCGTTCAAAGAATTGAAGAGTGACTTAAGCATTCGCCCGATCCATCACCATTTGGAGAGTCGCGTTGATGCCCATATATTCATTGCGTTTATGAGTTACTGTTTACAAACCACGCTGCGTCAAAAGTTGAAGCACAGTGCTCCAGGCTTGACGAGTCAATCCGCATTGGAGATATTCTCCAAGATCCAATTATTGGATGTTTACATCCCAACACAGGACAATCGCACACTCCATCTACAACGCTATACCGAACCTGAACAGGACCATAAAATACTACTGGAAAAGCTAAACCTAACATTGCCGGCGCAGGCTCCGCCCAAGATTTATAGAAACCAAGTGATAGCCAAACAGACACCCTTGTAGTGGAAACCAACCCCTGTGAGGCTATCAAAAAGTGAGTTTTACCCTATTAACCGTGAAGGTTGGGCTAAGATTACTAAAGATGATCCGGTATTCGTTATCCGAGACCTTCCATCGCATTAGGACCTTATTGCCTCATGGTAGACGCGATTCGGGAGACTCGTCCGATTTTGGATTTTCGTTCGACTACGATGGCTTCGTCCATACTGATTCCTGGTTCGATCGCCGTCTGGCAGGCCGGGCGCCTCTGCCGGCGAACCTACTTTTTCCGGATCACGTAATCCCCGGGAGCAACCCGAAACGTTAACGCGGGAGCGCCGACGGTGACCGGCATCTCCTTGTTGCCTTCAATGCGTCGGACCTCCCACTGACGACGGTTCATACCGGCAATCCGAATGGACATCGAAACCGATTCTTCCTCGTTCACCGTAACGCCATCGTTCTTCAAGATGGCCTTGCC
>JBARSJ010000188.1:0-1927 GCA_049644685.1 Anaerolineales bacterium | reverse complement strand
TCCATTATAAACATTTCCGTATCATTTATAGATCAGCGAGCAATTTACGCGCCAATCCACCTGCCTGAAAATAAGCAAGTTCCATCGGCGTTTCGATACGTGCGATCAGATTAAATTCTGTTTGGCTGCCATCCGGACGATTTACCAATACTTTCATTTCGGTATTTAGTTTGTTAATAGAAGCCATCCCGCGAAGTGTAAATTGTTCACACCCCGTCAACCCAAGTTTCTCTGCTGTGTCTCGTTCTTTGTATTGGAGAGGGAGAACACCCATGCTAATCAGGTTAGTGCGGTGGATTCGTTCAAATGATTCCGCTATCACGGCGCGCACACCCAACAAATATGGACCTTTCGCCGCCCAATCACGGCTGGAGCCGGGGCCATAAGCTTTTCCAGCCAAAATGACCAAAGGGATATTGTCTTGTATATATCGTTCAGCCGCATCATAGATGCTGAGTAGTTCACCACTTGGAAAATGTATGGTAAATCCACCTGTTTTTTCATCGGCCAGGCGGTTTCGTAAGCGGGGATTGCTGAAGGTTCCCCGGTGCATTAATTCATGGCTGCCGCGTCGCGCGCCGAAGGTGATGAAATTCTCCTGAGAAACCCCTTGTGATTGAAGAAATATACCTGCAGTTATTTCGGGAGCGATAGGTCCGGCCGGTGAGATGTGATCAGTTGTGATGGAATCTCCAAGAAAGGCCAGAACACGGGCATTTTCAATATCCTGAGTACTGGCTTGGCGGGGGCCGTCTTTGAATAGAAAATCCGGTTCACTTATCATAGCTGATTTCGGGTTATATGGGAATATATCGCCGTCAGGAACCATCAATGCGTTCCAGCGTTCATTGCTTTCATATAAATCCGCATAGTTCTTTGAATAAATTTGGGCATGTGTGGAATGGGCGGCGATATTTTTTATTTCTTCCAGGCTTGGGTATATATCTCTCAGGAAAATATCTTTACCGCTACTATCAATTCCAAGCGGTGTTTTTTCGAAATCGAAATCCATTTTGCCTGCCAGCGCATATGCAATGACCAGAGGAGGAGAAGCTAGGTAATTCGCGCGAACATAGGGGTGAATGCGCGCTTCGAAATTGCGGTTGCCAGAGAGAACGCTGGCGCCAACAAAATTATTTTCAATTACTGCCTGGCGCACATCATCTGCCAATGGACCGGAGTTGCCAATGCATGAGGTACAACCGTACCCGACAATATGAAAACCGAGCGATTCCAGCGGCTCAATCAAATTTGCGGCCTCCAGATATAATTTCACAACCCGTGATCCAGGTGCGAAACTTGTTTTTACCCATGGTTTGGATGTCAGCCCGGCCTTTGCCGCATTGCGAGCCAGCAAACCGGCTGCTATGATTACATATGGATTGGATGTGTTTGTACAAGATGTGATGGCAGCAATCAACACAGCCCCGTGTCCAATTTCATACGTTTCACCATTAAGGTTTATTGCAGCCGTTTGTTTAATTTCTTCTTCCTCAAGCCCAAATCCTTGATGACCAACAGGCGCTGAAAGTGATCCCATGAATACGCTCGATGCTTTGGCCGCGGGGAAAATATCCTGCGGACGTTTTGGACCGGACAGCACTGGTTCAACAGCATTTAGATTGAACTCTACAACTGCGGAGTAATCTGGGTTCTCATCTCCCGGTTCAAGGAAGAGTCGTTGCATCTTGAAATAAGAAGTGGTTAGCTTGATATGTTCTGCATCCCGGCCAGTACGCTGCATATAATCCAACGTTTTATCATCTACTGGGCAATATGTTGTAGTCGCGCCAGATTCCGGAGTCATATTGGAGATCATTGCCCGTGTTTCCACCGGCAAATCCGCATAACTGGCTCCAAATAATTCAACGAATTTACCAACTACACCGAATTCACGCAGCTTACTGGTTAACGTAAGGGTTAGATC
>JBARSJ010000187.1:0-7954 GCA_049644685.1 Anaerolineales bacterium | reverse complement strand
GGCGTAGTCGGTCCTCCCCGAAAAGCGGAAGAGTTTTATCCAGCGCTGATGGGCAACAGCATCCTGGGCCAGTTTGGAATGATGGGCCGCATCGGAGAATCAGTCCGCAATAACGCCGGGCTGGCCTATTACGCGTACAGCTCCCTCAGCAGCGGCATCGGTCCCGGACCTTGGACAGTATCAGCCGGTGTAGATCCCGAAAATGTGGGGCTGGCTCTGCAGTTAATAACTGAGGAGATAAAAAAGTTTGTCACAGATCTGGTTGCCCCGGAAGAACTAAGGGACGTCCAATCCAGTTATATAGGCAAATTGCCCCTGTCCCTGGAATCCAATACTGGTGTGGCAGGTGCGTTGTTGACCATTGAGCGCCACCAATTAGGGTTGGATTATTTTCAACAGTACGAAGAATTTATCTCCGGAATAACTCCAGAGAGCATCCTTAAAGCCTCCCGGAAGTATTTGGATCCGGGTAAATTGGCCATTTCAACCGCGGGACCTTAACTATGAACCTGTCATCCGGAATTGACCTGATTGAGATCGACCGCATCCAAAAAGCTCTTGAACGCCACGGCGAACGTTTCCTGAAAAGGGTTTTTACCGATGCCGAGTTGGCCCCTTTGCGAACTAAAAACATTAAAACTGCCCAGCCCCGGGTGATTGCAGCTGAGCTGGCAGCCCGTTTCGCGGCTAAAGAGGCCTGCTCCAAAGCCCTGGGGACCGGCATTGGCCCTGTATCCTGGAAGGATATGGAAATTGTTAATGAGCACTCTGGCAAACCGACCTTAAGATTATCCGGCCGGGCAGCCCAGATCGCCAATTTTCTGGGCTACACCACCTGGTCTGTCAGTCTGACTCATTCACAGGATATGGCAGCCGCCGTGGTTGTTTGTGTGGGGGAAGGGTAAAGGCAGTAAACAGTAAGCAGTAAGCAGTTTTAGCGACCCGTTGATGGACAGGTATGAATAAAACAGGCAGGTCCCTTCGACACGGTTTCGCCTGAGTTTATCCTGAGCGCAACAGAGTGGAGTCGAAGGGCTCTGGACAGGCAATTGACTCTTAATCAAAGGAGGAGAGCCTGCCCTGAGCGGAGCGCAGCATAGCCGAAGGGTCCATCCTGTCCATAGAGTACAATATTGTCCATTATGTCTACCCAGTAGGGGGAAATTAGTCCATTATTTCCATTGTTTCCATCTTATCCACCCTATTTGCACCATAATTGCACCAGGAAAAACCACCAACCCAGCTGGATTGGCGGCTCGATCTCTAATAAATCCGTGGTAACCCCCTGCTCTATTCAACTTAAATTTATCCACTTTCTTGTCATTAAGCCAATACCTGCAGAAACCTACACCTTCCAGGATTTGATGTTTCCAGTTCGGCAGTCCTGTATTAGATTCTCACCGATATTTCAAATCCACCTTTAAAAGGTACGGTCATCGTCTTGAAACGATTCCAGGGATCGTTGAGGTACTCAAAATACTCTCCATACTCGGCAATGTCTACAGCCGTATTATCACAGGCCACGATTGCGCCAGAGCGTAAATGAGGAGACACCAGTTCTAGGGCAGGCTGAGCAACTTCCCAGATATCAATTAACATAAAATCGACTGGTTCGTACAGATCCTGTAGAGTTTGCCTCAGATCTCCCTCGCGAAGATCTATATAGTCATTCAATCCAGCCTTCCAAAAATTCTCTCTGGCGATCTTTACCTCGGCAGGTTCGATCTCTGTCCCGATAACAAGGCCATTCGCATTCTGATTATCCCGAACTGCTGCTGCCAGATAAAGAGTAGAAACTCCATATGATGTGCCCGCTTCTACGACTCGTTTTGCATTCAACGAACGGCAAAGCAAATAACAAAATAAAGCTTTATCCCTATCGAGGGCTACCAATTTATCCGCCAGGAAGGCTCTCAGTTCTGCGTCATAATAACCCTCAGCATCAACAGGGATCTGCTGTTCCCTTTTCTCAAAAGCTGCATCGATTTCTGCAACTTGAGCATCACTCATTTGATGCAGACGATCGAGGAGCTGTTCCAGTCTTGGGTCATTTAAAGGAGAAGTCATTTTATCTCGGAATCCAAGCCTCGTTGAAGACTATGCAAACGAAAAGTTCTATTCACCAAACAGGTTTTCCGCCTCACCTTCAGCGGCCTGGATGACCTTGTCCAGTTCTTTCAAAATCTCAGGGGGCAGCGGTTGAGGATGATGATTTGCTTCGATCTCTTTGAATTCCTCCAAAGCTACATCTCGGGCATCCCGTGGTTCTCCCTGGCTGTCTCTCTGGCGCTGGAGGGGTGAGAGCCGGAAATCCCTGATATGTTTCCGGGTATGTTTCTGTGCTAAAAAGTGACCCCGTTGACCTACTTCAATGATCTGCTCCAGAGCAGGATCAAGCTGATCAAGATCATTGGTTTTTAACAGCTCATAGATATGATGATAGGCATCATTATCCAGGATCACTTCTTCAGGATAAAGGGTGGTTGCAGAACCTACCAGGCCCATCAATCCACAAACATCCCCACCAGCCAAGGCTGTCATTGCAGAACCAAACCCTACCTCGTATCCGGACTGCCAACCCAGGGTTGGCGCATCTCCACTCACACGGGCTCCACCCAGACAGGGAACATTCCAGGCCCGGGCCATCTGCCTTGCCATTGGATAGGATGCTGTCGGCACCTTACTGATATAGCCTCCGGTCCTGGGATCCATCAGGGATGTAAAAATAGCATGGAACACTGGAGCACCAGGATAAGCCAGTTGGATCAGGGTCATGGCGCTGATCACTTCCGCGTCACCCATCACCAGTGCTCCCAGGGGTGATGCCGGCGCAGTGGACCCCATGGTGGGCATGGCCATAAAACTTATCGGGATTCCCGCCCCGGCATAGACCAAGGCGCTTTCTATTCCTTCTTTATCATGGCTCAGTGGTGAGATGGTGCAGATATTGGCATTGATCGGCGGACGCTTAACGACAGCCTCAGCGCTTCCAGCGACAATTTCTGCCATTTCGACAACATATTGGGCCAAACGGGGATGCATGGTGGTGCCACCCCGGACATGTTTCAGCGTATGGGTCAAACCGGCATGACATTGGTGAAGGGATGCTGTCTGGCCGTAATCCTTGGCGCTGACCATTGGCCAGAAAAAACTGACCATCGGTAAAGCATCACATACCCTGGCCATCAAAGCTACATCTGCCTTGCAGGAAGCCCGCTTTTCCCTGGTCTCGAAATCGATCACATGGACCCCGGTGCCGTCAGTGGATAGATAGGAGCGGCTTCCGTCCAGGTGCAGATCAAATCTCTCCTCCCGTCCTCCCAGCACAAAGGATCGGGGAGCCGTAGACATAGCTTTTATAACCAGCTCGGGCGGGATCTTTACGATCTCATTTTCCAGATCCACCTCCGCTCCATGATCAGCAAAGATTTCTAGAGCTTGCCTGGAAGGAAAATGCATCCCAACCTCAGCCAGGAGGACAAGGGTTTTTTCTTTCAGCAATTCAAGGTCTGCCTTGGATAACACCTCGCCGCGCAGGATTGAGGGGATAGCCAGGATATCGGGGGTTTTGGTATACAAAAGGCCTCCTGTGGAAGAGTTCAATCCAAATACCTAGTCTGAATTTACAACATAAACCTTATCACCTGGGCGGACAGATCCGTCTTCCTGTCCTTTTGCCAGGACCAGTAAAAATCCCCTTCGTCCATCACTCAGGAACTGCAGGATCTCCTTAAGCTCGCTGGCCGGTAATCGTTCTTCCTGTTTTTGAGCGGCAAAATGACTGAACTCTTCACAGGGTGTGGCAACCTTGATCTGCTCCAGGATCAGCATCTGGCCTGTATCTTGATTTTCAAAAGCAAGTTTTTCTCCCAGGTCATCAAGCCAGACCTCGTCGGAAAACTCGATAATGATATTCTCGCCAGCAGAGCCGTAGACCATATGATCCCCAAAGCGCTCCCGCATTTTATCGTAATGGGATGTAAAGCCAATGCAAACCAGATCATCATCATATTCCTTATCTGGATGATCAAGGTGATGGATATCCAAAACACGCTCTCCAGAGGGAGCAGTGGCTTCGATCCCTCTTGAATTGATCATCAGTTGATCAACCTCAACCCGCCGGGACTCATCGTAATAATAACCCGCCGGCCTTTCAACGATCAATCCATTCGGCTGCAGCTGTACCAGTTTGACTGTTCCCAGATATTTTTTATTTTCTACCATCATAAATACTCCATTAAATAATCAGATCGACCTTATCCTTTTTCAGCAATATTAAGGATCTTTGATAATTCAAGCTGGATCTCCAGTGACAAGGGTTCTGGTTCGTGTTCCAGGAGGATCTTCCTGAATCTCTCCCTGGCCCTTTCCCGGATTTCAAGCGGTGGATTATCATTCAGCACCGGTGCTGGATGGGTCAGGGTCGGCAGCCAGATATCCCGGATTTTTGAACGGGTGTGTTTTTGACCTAGATAGTGACCACCCGGTCCAACGGATTTGATGACATCCAGAGCTATTTGGTCCGGATTGGTTCTGATACCCTCCGCCAATTTCCGATGAGTGTGATAGATCTCATCATCGTAAAGGATCTGTTCCGGAGCCAATAAAGTTGCCGCCTTGAGGAGACCCAGCCCCTCCACCAGTTCTGCGCCTAATAAGGGAGTGAAAAGAGATGTATAAACGCTGTCCCGACCCAGCTGCCAGGAATCTGGTGTGGGACAATCAACGCTGAATGCACCCGCAAGGGATGGCACATTCCAATCGTGAGCGATCTGTACCGCTGCTGCATTGCACAAATATTTTTCTGATATCCCCGTAATATAACTCCCCGACCTGGGATCCATCACTGATCCCAATATTGAATGAAAAACAGGTGCTCCTGGATTAACCAGCTGCATCAATACCATGGCACTGACAACTTCACTGTTGCCAACAGCCAGGGCGCCTGCCATGGTTGCAGGGGCAGTGGATCCCAGATTGGGCATGGCCATAAACCCGACCGGGACGCCTGCCCTGGCATAGAGCATAGCCCCTTCAATACCATCCTTGTCCTGGCCAAGTGGAGCAATGGTGCAGACCAGGCTGGAGAGGGGTGGATACTTCCGTAGTTTATCCGCACTCCCGGCAATGATCTCGCCCATAAGCAGAGCGTATTGTGATAACTCTTCGCCGATGATCGTCACGCTTTGAATATGTTTTGAAGTGTTCTTAAAACTCGCCTCCAGCTCATGCAAGGGAGAGGAAGGTCCACAATCTTGGGCGCTGACAATCGGCCAATAAAATGAGATCGAGGACAGATAATCCGACACCTTGGCCATCATTGCCACATCCGCTTTTGTTGATTGCCGCTGAATCCCGTTTGCAAGATCGATAGTCTCAGTTCCACTTCCATCAGTAGAGAAATAACTCAATGATCCATCCAGCAGCAGTTCGGTTCCAGCAGTTCTCCCACTGAGGGCATAGGAACGAGGAGCATGGCTCATGGCCTCGATTACCAGGTCTGCCGGGATCCTCACGATTTGAGTATCCGCATCAATATTGGCGCCGTGGTCTGAAAAGATTTTCAAAGCCTTTTCAGATGGAAAATGGATCCCAACCTCCTCCAGGATGGTCAATGTCGCAGCCCGGATCTCGGCAACTTGCGCCTTTGTCAAGATACCAAACTCCAGATTATTCTTAATCGGTTTGATCTCAGCCATTATCTCTTCCTGCCCGGTTTAGGTCATCTTTACACAAATGGAGCCAGAATTTGGGAGTATATATCCCTCTAGATCGCAGCCAGTATCTCTTCCTGGTGCTCACCATCATGCTCGACCATATACTCGATCATCAAAGTTAAGCTGCCGCGTTCATCTCCCCAGGGAAAAGCCAACTCCTCATTGAACTTGTCTGGTGGGATTTGCTGGACTGCTTCTATAAAATCGTTCCTGGCCTGATTCCATTCCTGAAGAATCTGCGAGGTTGGGAGTTTTCTCTGTTCAAGGACTTTTTCCTGGTTATAGTCTGTTTCATCACCAACCATACCGGGGATGATATATTCAGAACCTTCTAAAAAGCTTTGGATGGCATGGATCAGCACCCTGTCCCAGGTGGCTATATGGCCGAGAATGTCCCTGATCCTCCAGTCAGTGTCGGCATGGATCACAAGATCGAGGTCCAATCCCTCGATTGTTTTCTCAAGGGCATGATGTGTTTCAGCTAATCGTTTTAAAATATCCTCTTTTTGCTCAATAGTCATCTTGTAGATAACCTCCTCTTTTGATCGGTCCCACCCGGTTGGAAATAACCAGCCCCAAAACAACAGTTTAGAACAACTACCTATAAAAAATGCATACAGTTATCCCTATTATACACAAAACATTTCGTTAATTTCACAACTTTTGCATTTTTCCTTCCTTTTTGGCATGGTTTTTCCACAACTCTTGACATTTCGGAAACTATCAAGTATCCTCAAGATAGACTTGTCACACTGACAGGAAACATCCTTAAAGAGGGATATGGGTATTCATAAATTAGACGATCTGGATTGGAAAATCATCCGATTATTGATGGATGATGGACGTTTATCAAGCGCTGATATCGCGCGGATAATAGGAGATACTTCCGCCAGGACAATAACTAATCGGATTGATATATTAACCCGGGAAGGGATCATCAATATCCGGGCCATTGTTAATCCAGAAAAAGTTGGATACTGTGTGCTTGCTGATGTATTTATTGAAGTCGAACCCGGAAGTCTACAAGACGTTACTGAAGAATTACAGGTGTACTCGCAGATCAGCTACCTCGCCCTTGCGATCGGCGAGATGGATATCTTGATTTCCATCAGGGCCAAGGAACTCGATGAGCTGTATGAATTTGTGATAGGAACTATCGGGAAGATTCCCGGGGTTCGCCATACTAAAACCTTTCCCCTCCCCGCTCAGATCAAAGATATTACCTCCTGGCTTCCCGTGGAAGTTAATAATGATCATGTCTTTCAGAGGAGTAATTAATGAGCAATGAGACAAAATCACCAGCAAAGAATAACTCGCTACCCACACAGGCCCAGGTAGTGATCATAGGTGGAGGAGTGATAGGCTGCAGCGTTGCTTACCATCTCACAAAACTTGGATGGAAAGATGTGATCTTGCTGGAAAAGGCCCAGTTAACTGCCGGAACCACCTGGCATGCTGCCGGGTTGGTTGTAACGCCAAGTGGAGATGAGCTGAGTGTTGAGCTGTCTACCTACACAGTTGATCTGATCAAATCCATTGAAAAAGAAACCGGTCAGGCAACTGGTTTCAAAGATATTGGCTATCTTCAATTAGCCTGCACACCCGATTGGCTGGAAGAAAGGCGGCGGATGGCAGTAGCAGCTCGAAGATTAGGAATCAATTACCAGGAAATCTCCCCCGCTGAAGTGAAAGAAATGTGGCCGCTGGCCAATACGGACGATATCATTGCTGGTTTTTTCACTCCCGAGGACGGCAGGGTCAATCCTGTTGACTTTACCATGGCCCTGGCCAAAGGTGCCCGGATGGGTGGGGTACAAATCTTCGAAGATACCGAAGTGACAGGGATTAATCAAAAAGATGGCAAAGTAACCGGGGTTGTCACTGCCAAAGGGGAAATAAAAGCAGAGATCGTTGTAAACTGCGCCGGTATGTGGGGCCGGGAAATAGGCAAGATGGCCGGGGTAAATGTACCCTTGCAGGCTGCTGAGCACTATTATTTATTGACTGAACCAATCGAAGGTGTGCACCCTGATTTACCAATTATAGAAGATTTTGGACGGTATTCCTACTTTAGAGAAGAGGTCGGAGGACTGCTGGTCGGATTTTTTGAGCCGGTTGCAGGACCCTGGGCTACAGATGGCATACCTAAGAATTTTTCCTTTGGGGAATTAAAACCCGATTGGGATCGGATGATGCCCTACGTTGAAATCGCCATGGAACGAGTGCCTATCCTCAAG
>JBARSJ010000186.1:0-1591 GCA_049644685.1 Anaerolineales bacterium | reverse complement strand
GAATATTGCTTCCGCTTATCACACGCCGGGACTCTTCTTTGAAGCCTTCGATGCTCTCCGCCGGAGTTTTGTCATCAATAAAAAAATAAAGCCTGTAGGGGGGATCGACCAGATTCACAAAGCCAGCATCTCGGATGTTGTATTCACAGGAGAAGACACCCATAAAAAACCACAGTATGCTCGCTAAGATCAGGAGAAACCTTTTCATTGCCAAGCATATCCTTTTAGGATTTCTATCATAACCGGATTAATACTTCAAGACGGGCTCTTGATCCGAAATTGCCCGTTGGACAAGAGGGATAGGAATTTGAACTCTGCAATTAGTTTTTATTCTTTCCTTCACAACTAGAGAAAAAACAAATAATATCAATCAGGTAGGAAGGCAAGTCATTTGAGACATTAGGGAACAAGGAGGCTTGAAATGAGATTTAAGATATCTCGATTTATTATCGTTGTTATTCTAGTCATTTTCATTTGCGTTCCTCTAGCCTTTCCTGAAAGCATCCCCAATCCGGAGACCTTTTTCGGACACAAACCTGGCGCGGATTATAAGCTGATCAGGTGGGATAAGATTCATGAATATTTCAATATCCTGGGGGATGCTTCAGACAGAGTTATCGTGCAGGAGCTGGGTAAAACAACCATGGGGAATCCCTTTCTTCTGGCTGTCATCTCCTCCTCAGAGAATTTATCCCAACTTGACAAGTATAAAGACATTGCAAAGAAACTCGCCAAAGGCAGAATCACTGAAGAAGAAGCCACACGGTTGGCCGAAGAGGGAAAGACCATCGCCCTGGTCACATGCAGTATGCACGCCTCAGAATGCGGACCAACCCAGATGTCCCCGGAGCTGGCCTATGTACTGGCCACGGACAGATCTGCCCAAATACAAAAAATATTGGACGATGTGATATTTCTGCTGGTTCCCAGCTGGAATCCGGACGGCAACATCCTGACTACGGACTGGTACCGTAAGACGGTGGGCACACCCTATGAATCGGCCCCAATGCCCTGGCTGTATCATTACTATGTCGGCCATGACAACAACCGTGATGCCTTCATGCACAACCTGGTGGAAACCAAGTATGTAAACAACATCCTTTACCATGAATGGTTCCCTCAGATCTTTTTGGACATGCACCATATGGGAAACTCCGCGGCCCGGCTTTTTCTCTCTCCTCTGTATGACCCCCGTCATCCTTCCCTGGACCCTCTGCTCACCCGCGAGATCGAGCTGACCGGCGCCTATATGCGGACTATATTGGAAGAGCAGGGAAAAATCGCTGTCATGCACTATGCCCTCTGGAACCACTGGCGAATGTCGGCCATTCACACCTGTGCCCTGTGGCATAATGTGGCAACCATTCTCTTCGAAGCAGCAGCCACTCCCATGGCAACCCCAATCTTTCAAAAAGCCCAGGATCTCGCTCCCCCAAACAGGGGCGGGCTCGGGACAAGGGGCAATACCCAGACCATTAATTATCCAAGCCCTTGGCAGGGAGGATGGTGGAGACTCCGTGACATTGTGGAATATGGCTACTGGTCTGTCATCGGCTTCCTGGAAACCGGAGCAAAACACAGAGATAAATAC
>JBARSJ010000185.1:0-12263 GCA_049644685.1 Anaerolineales bacterium | reverse complement strand
ATCCATATCCACCTCTTGATTAACCCCAGCCCGTTGTGAGTTTGACTCCTTCCTCTTCTTCCTGAATCCTCAGCAGCCAGCGGATGATAATATCTGCAGCAATGAAGAACAATATCAACGCTTGAATCACGTCAACAATTTCTTTGGCAACATCCGCCGAAAACTGCATTTGGCTTGATCCAGCCTCCATTGCTCCAATTAAAATTGCAGCTGGAATGACCCCAAACGGGTTTGTCTTTCCTAATAATGCAATCGTGATTCCATCAAACCCCAAACCAACATTGAACCCGGGCTGGTATCGCCCAACCACACCTTGAGTCTCGACTGCACCACCTATCCCGGCAATGAATCCACTGATCACCATAGCTAATATAACTGTCCTGGCAACCTTCACCCCCGAATACTTAGCAGCATCAGGATTTTTCCCAACGGTTCTGATCTCAAATCCCAGGGTAGTTTGCTCAAGAAGCCACCAAATCAGAAGAGCAAACAACAAGGCAATCAAGAAGCCAACCGGGAATCCGCCGATATCCGGGATAACTGCCGTATCAAAGATTTTCGGGGTCCTGGCAACAACATTACCTGGACTGGCATCCTTCCAGGGACCATCAGCCAGGTAATCAGTGATGTTGATAGCAATATAGTTAAGCATGATGGTGGTAATCACCTCATGAGCACCCGTATATGTCTTTAGCGCTCCCGGGATGGCACCAAACAATGCGCCTGCAAGTGCTCCTCCCAACAAAGCCAGCGGTGCATGAATGTAGGCTGGGAGCCCATCAATTGCAAATCCAAGGAATGCCGATACTATGGCTCCAAACAGCAGCTGGCCTTGAGCACCAATGTTGAACAAACCTGCCTTAAATGCAAAGGCAACAGCAAGCCCACTGAACACCAATGGTGTTGCTTTTTCTAAGGTCCTTGTAAATGCATCAACATCTCCAAACGATCCCTTAATTAATGCAGAATAAGCTTCAATCGGTGACGCGCCAGAAACAAACAGGATGATTGCCCCAATTAATACTGCCAGCAAAACAGCAAAAACGGGGACGCTGACAACCTTGGTAACATAAGCCAACGATTGAAGAAAGTTGGTTTGCTGGGCTCCAACATTTTGTTCCTCACCCATAGGTTTTCCCTTTATAACTGAAATGGAGATATTACATTATTCGATCAGTCAGCAACGCTGAGAAAATGCTTCACTCACTAAGAACAGGACATAAATTGAGATAACAAATTACATACAAATAACATTTTACCAGAATTATAAATAAACCTTCTCAAAAAGAAAAATGGTTTTTCTTGCCTGGTGAGATTTGTTATTCAAAGGTAGTTTTGATATACCCGGCACTCACCTCTTCCTGGATCGATTTCACCGCTTGTAACTTCCCCTGGCTTAGCAGATCAGGGTTAACGTCATTAATAAGCAATGGTGGGATGTGCTCACTCCCAGATTGGTTTTCCAAGAATTCAGGCCAATACTCTTTAAACGCTTGAACAAGATCGTACTCCAGCGATGCGACCCAATTATCCCGGTACTCCTCTCTGAAATCACTGCCAGGGCCAATTATGAGTTTATTGTTGCTGATCAGCATCCGGTAAATCTTTTGATCTCCCGCGCCAGGGACGATATAAAAGGTATTTACTGCCCGGTCAATCAGCAAATTAACATTGGCTTCTATCTCCAGGTCACTTGCATCCACCGGGAGATCTATATATTTAGGGTAAATATAATTGATCCCAGTCGGAGCATATTTTGGGTTGCACAAGCCGCAGAAATATTTCACACCCACCCGGAAACCCTCCCGGGCAGCCAGGGCATCATCGCTTTCTTGAACGCTTAACACTGCTACTCGCCAATCAGTTGTGATTATGGCAGCAATATAACCAGCAACAAATCCTTGAACGCCGTAATCCCCTCCTCCAAAACGCAGAATACTCAGATTTTCAAGGGGATCAAGGTCATTAAATCCTACCGCCAGGAATTTTGTATCCGGAGCACCCTGGGCTAGAGCCTTGAGGTTTGGGTAGGGTGGGAGGACAACTACATACCGGAAATCATCCGCCAGAAAGTCTCCTGGGGCCATGGTTTCGAGAACTTGAAATCGGAGTCCTTCAGCCCTGATATACTCCCCTATCAGAGGGTTTAATTCATCTACCAGGGTTGGATCAGATTCAGGCGGGGTTAGGAACACACCAACTGGTGATAACGGAGTCGGCGTGTCAGCCTGTGTTACAGTCGGCACAGGCGTCTCTGTAAAAACCGGCTCACCGTTCACCGTTTGGGTATCCTGTTGTGAACTACATCCAACCAGGAATAAAATTATTAATAACAACCAGTAAAAATTTTTGTATTTAGCCAACACTTTCTCCTTGGTTTTATTAACCAGATTGTATTTTACTACTTTTTCCCGCTGAGGGCTCTATCTAGTATAATTTAAAAATATGATTAATATCGAAATCCCCGGGGAGGGAGAAATTAAAATAGAACATGTTGTTTTTGATGTTAACGGAACCCTTGCAGTTGATGGAATTCTACTCCCGGAAGTTTTTTCCCTGCTGGAAGTTCTAAGTGAGAAAGTAAAGATACATCTGTTAACGGCAGATACACATGGAAAACAATCAGAAATTGACCAGCAACTGGGGATAACTGCTATCCGGGTAAAAGAGGGATGTGAAGCAGAGCAGAAAGCAGCTTACCTTGGTAAACTCGGGGCGGAACATTCAGCAGCTGTTGGGCAAGGAGCAAATGATTCGTTGATGCTGAAAGAAGCCAGAATCGGGATCTGCATCCTGTCAGAAGAAGGTGCAGCCCTGGAAACATTACTCCAGGCAGATCTGGTTGTGCCAGATATCGTTTCTGCCCTGACAATATTGAATCATCCTGCTCGTTTGGTAGCGAGCCTAAGAAAATAACCAGACCCTGGAAAAAATTATGTCTATCCCAAAAACCGATCAATTCCCTGATGATCCAGAAGATTTATCACCAGCTCGTCGTCGTCGGGCAGAGAGAGGTCTGGTCCCGGAAGACCTTGTCTCAATAGCAAAAGATATCGAAAAACTGGCCCACAGCACTATACCTTCTTTTGATTTCTTTCTGTTTTCACTGCTGGCTGCAGCAATAATTACAGCAAGCATTCTGGCTGATTCTCCTGCCCTGCTTGTTCTGGGTGCGCTTGCCGCACCACCACTCACTCCCTTTATCGGGATCTCTCTGGGAACGGCAACTGGATCGCTGAAGTTTTTTAGCCAGCGCTTCACCGGGTCGATGATTGCCAGCGGATTTGTATTTTTAGTAGGTATTCTGGGAGGATACGCAACCTTTGTGCTCAAGACACCGGATATTCAGTTTCTAATTTACAATGCCAGGGTTTCCTGGACCCACCTGATTCTGCTCATAGCCGGCACAGTCTTTTCTATTATCAGCATTAAACGGCAGCATCAAATCCCAATTTTGCCCAGCATCGCCCTGGCATATGAATTGTATGTGCCCCTGGCAATAGCAGGATTTGGGTTCGGAAGTGGACAACCTCACCTCTGGCCGGATGGACTGGTGGTTTTTGGTATTCATCTGGCAGTTCTGGCAATCACCGGGACAATTGTATTTGTTCTTCTGGGCATCAAGCCCCTGAGCTTCATCGGTTATACCCTGGGTAGTGTGGTTACTATCCTGGGAATCGTTCTGGTAATTGGTCTGAGCAGCGCGGGGGCTGTCGTTGGCGGGAAAATTGCTATGCCGACCCTTGTGCCTACAGCAACTCAAACGGCAACGCCAGTTCCACCGACCTTTACTCCAACAGAGACTCCCCTACCCCCTACTCCCACACCTTCCCCAACCGTACCGACTTCAACCGCTACTCCGCTGCCAACGGCCACCAGCTCGGTGACGCCAAAACCGACCCCATTTTACGCAGAAATCGCAGTCTCCGAGGAGTATCTCGGAGCAAATATCTGGAGTGAGCCCAATTGGAAGAGTCTGCGTCTGACTTCCCTGCTTAACGGTACAGTCGTCGAAATCATTAATCCATCCCCATCCTATGATGAGGATGGAAGAAATTGGTTAAATATCCGATTTATTAATGAGGATGGAGAAGAACAAGACGGCTGGATAATTGAGAATTTACTGTTGATCTCAACACCTCAGCCGGATTGGTAATTCTTTTACTCTTTCAAATCCTGCCCCAGAAATGCCCCGGGGAGAAGATCACGAACTGTGCTCTGTTGAAGCAAATTTCCACCCTCATCCGCCAGCAAAACCTCGATATCCAATCCAAATTCTGCTAATACCTGCCGGCAGGAACCGCAAGGAGCGCCTCCATTCCTGGTTGCTACCGCAATTGCTTCAAACTCTCTTTCTCCAGCGCTGACTGCACTGAAGATTGCCGATCTCTCTGCACAGATTGAATCGGGATAAGCTGCGTTTTCAACATTTACCCCGGTAAATATTTGACCTTTTTTGGTTAACAAGGCTGCCCCGACCTGGTAGTTAGAATAGGGAGCATAAGCTCTGGACCGGACTTGGTTTGCATCGTGGATCAACTCCTGCCGCTTTTTATCATTTATGGTCATTTGTTTTGTTCTCCTCACCAGCCAATTCATAATTAATCTTTTTAATGCGCACCTTGTTGATCCGGTGTTCATCTACCTGCTCAACAGTGATTAACAGGTTGTCAAATTCTACTACCTCTCCTAATTGGGGTACATGCCCAAGACGAAAGTAAACCAGGCCGCCTAATGTATCTGCTTCCTGGTTAGGTAGAGAGCTGTCAAGGATCAGGTTCAAATCATCAATATCTATCTTTCCCAGGAAAACATATTCATCTGGTCCTATCACCTGGTAAATAGTTTCTTCCGCATCATATTCGTCTTGGATTTCCCCAAAAATTTCTTCGATGATATCCTCCAGAGTGACCATGCCGGCTACCCCACCGTATTCGTCGACTACTATCGCCAAGTGCACGTGCCTTTTCTGCATATCAGCCAATAGTTCATTGATTATTTTGGTTTCCGGCACAAAATAAGCGCTGCGCATTAATTCAGTGATTCCGCCGTGGTATTCTCCGTTTCCAGCTACTTCCAGGAGGTCCTTGGCATAAAGGAAACCGATGATATTATCTATTTTTCCCCGGTAAATCGGGATCCTCGAGAATCCAGATTCCACAAATTGTTTCACGGCTTCGGAAAATGGGACGCTCGCATCTATTGCCAATATATCGATCCGGGGAACCATGATTTCACGGGTTAAAGTATCATCCAGTCGGAAAACCGAATGGATCATTTTTCTTTCCTCTTTTTCAAGAATGCCGTCCTTATGGCTTTCGTCCACCAGGCTCTTGAGCTCTTCTTCGCTTACTTGATCCAATTTCTTTTGAGCTTCTTCTAAATCTCTGGCAAACAAAAACAGAAAGTTAACCAGTGGAGAAACAAAACGGTTGATAATCCAAATACCTCCACTCATCTTAAGCGCCCAGCCCTCCGGGTCCTTAATAACGCTCATAGATGCTGCCCATTCCATAACTGCCAGAAGCAGCGCCCCTCCTAAGAGTGAGAGGTAATACCACCAGGTCCAATCCAGGGAACTATCATGGTTGAGAAATATAAGCAATAAACCTGCCGCAATAAAGCGGGCCATCATTTGGACAACATTCAACCCGGTATCCACTCGGGAATAATTATCCAGAAGCAAATGAATCCGGTCAGCCTGCCGTGATTTTTCCCCGAAGTTTTGAAGCTGGCGGCTGAAATGGATCTTGCCAATTACTGAGCGGGCAGCAGATAAAAACACGTCCAGAACCAACACTATAATCAATAACAATAAGGAAATTGTGGTCATAAGGTTATTCTTTCTTCTTTTTCGCTATTTTTCTGGCTGGCATACCCACCACAATAGTGTCAGGTGGAACATCCTTCGTTACTACAGACCCTGCGCCAGTTGAAGAGTTTTCCCCTATCTCTAGCGGAGCAATCAGCATTGTATCACTACCGATAAAAACTCCATCCTTAATGACAGTTTGATGTTTCTTGTTGCCATCATAGTTGCAGGTAATGGTTCCAGCTCCAATATTTACATCCTTACCAATTTGGGCATTTCCCAGGTAGCAAAAATGGCCCACTTTGGTTCCTTCGCCCAAGTAAGAATCTTTTATCTCTCCGAAATTTCCAATATGTACTCCCGGACCGATATGAGCGCCTTTCCGCAGGTGGCTGAAAGGACCAATATCTACCCCATCTTCTACTTTAGACTCCTCAATCACTGAAAATTCAATCTCACAACAATTTCCGATTTGACTCTTGAAGATCCTGGTATCTGGGCCAATCAGGCAGTTAATACCAATTGATGTATCACCCTGAAGAAACGTATTGGGTAGAATCACTGTATCCTGGCCAATTTTCACATCCGACTCAATGTATACTGTCTCCGGATCAATGAGGCTTACTCCCGAGAGCATTAACTCCTCATTGATTCTCCTGCGAAGGATTTTTCCGGCTTCTGCCAAATGAACCCGTGTATTTATACCAATGAGTTCCTCAGGATCCTCAGCAGGTACGGCTTCTATGTTTTGATCCTGGTTTTTTGCCAGCGCTACCAAATCAGTAAGATAATATTCACCTTGAGGAGATAAGGTTAATTTCTTCAGGTTTGCCCACAGCCAATCCGCGTTAAAACAATACATACCGGCATTTAATTCAGTGACTTCCAGCTGCTCTGCAGAGGCGTCTGCCTCCTCTACAATTGCCTGGATATTCCCGTCTGAGTTTCGTATTACTCTACCAAAACCTCTAGGGTCCTCTTCCTGAACCGTCAATAAGGTCATCGGTCCTGAATTAGATTTCTGGGTATTAATTAATTGCTGTAGTGTCTTGGTCCTGACCAACGGCATGTCCACATAAGTGACCAGAACCAGGTCAGATTGACCTTTCAGGAGTGATTCTGCCTGGCTGACAGCATGACCTGTGCCAAGCAATTCACCTTGCTCAACATAGCGCAGGTTCTCCCCCAGAGCCTGGCGGATTTGTTCAGCGCCATATCCCAGGACTACCACCGGGGCATTTTTTGCCAAAGGAGCGGCAGATGCTAAAACATAGTGGATAATCGGTTTTCCCATTAAAGAATGCAGAGGTTTAGGAAGATCTGAACGCATTCTTGTCCCTTTTCCTGCAGCTAATATTACAACATCAGTCACCATAAAAAATCCCTTTTGTGCTAGTTTTCATCCTGGTGAATATTATCAAATTCCGGAATACCCGCAGCTGATAACCAAATAAGCGAGCGTGGCGCGTCAAGATAGCCTAAGCTCGCATGGTACATATTTTCTCATTGTTCTCTTCTGGAGGGTCTTCTTCAATCTCGGATTTCATAATTCATAGGCAGTATAGCTGGGGAGCCTGGACTCGAACCAAGATTAACGGCTCCAAAGGCCGCTGTGCTGCCAATTGCACCACTCCCCAACGTCAGCGAAGGCATTGTATCATAGGATAATTTTACTGACAATGGAAAATGGTTTTACCTGCCCTGGACAGCCGTCAGGAATTAATATTATCTCCCCCGGGAACAAAACCAAGTTTTTGAGCTTGCTCAAAAGATAAAGAATCAGGATTATCAATTCGTTGAATCTCTGTTTCCAGCGTTGCTGCCTTCCAAAACTCATGCACTTCACTTTCATCAGCATTAGCGGGTTCAGGTTCTTCTTCCGAGACCTTGTTTTTCTTATTGGGAACCGGTTTTGCTTTTGTTTTTGTAGATCCGTTTGCTCCCTCTTCCTTCTTCTTGGGAAGTTCAGCTTTAACTGGTGTCTTCTTTTTTGCACTATCAGCTTTGGTGTCTTTGGCGGAATTTTTCGTTTTAACCGCCAGTGTTCCTGTTAGACCCTGGATTATCTGAGTGACTTCCTGAATAGCCAGATCCAATGTTGTCAGTACCCAGCTAAGGTCATTATTCTGGGTCACCGGATTGGTTATGACCATCATTCCGTATTCCGTATTAATATGAGACCAGAATAGGTCGTACTTATCCCCTGAGAAGTACCACACGCTCTCGGGTTTATCCTTCCCAATAAAGCTGGAAACTTTGTTGGTTATACTGAATGTTTGCAGCAAAAGCGGCATCACCTGAGATTCATAAATCGTATCTGGAACAACCCCGGTTTCTGCTGAAATTATCCCTGTCCTCTCAATGATTAAGATCGATATCGCCCCTAATTCTCCCCGCAAATCTGCGATTCTCTCTGTAACATTTTCATCCAGATTTTGTTTGGTTAATTTTTGCAGTGGTTCTGGATCATTTTCCACCGGATCCAGACCCATTGTACGGCGGACCGCATTTAAAAACTCCGGCATCTTCAGTGGTTTATAAAAAATTTCTTTTGCCCCGGTATCGGCAATTTCCTGGTCAAGATCTTCCTCTTCCATTCCTGTGATAATGATTACCTGCATGTCGGGGAAGGTGTGCTTCAATTTTTTATATAATTCAATACCGGATAATCCCGGAAGGCCAATATCAGCGATTAATAGATCGATCCCTGTGCCCATGACCTCCACGATCGCTTCTTCTCCAGAGGGAACATCAACCAGGTCCAAATCCACCTCTAATGCCTCAAGATTCGCCCGCAATGTGGTGCGAATCTCCTGGTGGTCATCAACAATTAATACTCGGAATTTATCCGCCATGTAAAAATTGTATCATGGGACAATAAGCGGAAGTGCCCCCGGCGGAGTCTCAACCTTGCAATTTTATTAAGTAAAGGGAAAATTTAGGGATAATGAGCTAATTTCGGTTATTTCTGAGACTATCCGTCAGCCCTGAAATATATCTTCCTCCAGGATCATCGATAATTTAATAAGCCCAATATTCGCCTGGAGAACCAGACCAGCAAAGTTTCCGAAAGATTTTCGATGACACTTGCCATTGGTGCTGAGAATTGGAGGAGGAAATTTATCCAACAATCAACATCAGGACATTATGCGGCTTGAGACAGGGTTTCTTGAGCTTTTTTTGGATCCTGGTTTCGCCAAAAAAAGACCCAATAGAGAACAATTGCGATTATATACATTGAGATAGTTCCGATGAACGGCAGCGAGAAACCATATCTGACCTGGAGGGCTCCGCTGATACTGGGGCTGAAGGTCCAACCAAAACTCCAGGCCATACTAACCAGAGCGGCAACCATCGCCCGGGCAGAAGGTTCTACTTTCTCCATCACGAAAGTCTCGTATATCGGACTGCTCATATTCATCAAAGTAAGCCGGACATAATAAGCAGCTGCACTCATCCAAAATAGTGGGGAAAAGCCCAATAATATTAAAAACGGAACCGATAAACCCTGGGTGATCACGACCATTTGAATCTTGCCAAAACGTTCTGCCAATACAGGAGCGATCAGCAAACCCAACCCCATAGCTAATGAACCCCAGGCGAATAATGTTCCTATTGTCTGGTCGGGTTGGTGATGTACAGTTCTGAAGAAAACGTTCATGAAAGGCATGACTAAACCTGCCCCCAGCGAGGTAATGAGCATCGGACCTACTAATTTGGCTAATAACTTCGGATTCTCCTTTGCGTAATTAATAGGTGCGAACACAGACATGGTATCACCATCAAGCCGGTTCCTGCGGATAAATATCAGCGGTATTAATCCCGCCAAAAACATCAAGGAGACAATGGCGATTGACCAACCATAAGAGGTGCTGTCGGTTGAGGAAATAGATAATCGGCTGCCTATCATGGTGGGGAGATAGCCTCCCAACCAATTACCTACAAAACCGGAAAGCATATGTAAACCATATCCAAAACTGAAGAGATATGTTCGTTCTTTTTCACTGCTGTTTTCCATTAAGAACGGAGACATGGTGATGCTCCACAGGCTTTGCGAAAACCCCATGACCACATTGAGTGCGTAAAACACTAACACAGTTGGCCAGAGTACCATGCCGACAATGGATAAACCGGTAAGTAATCCGCCAATCAAGAGGGATTTTTTGCGGCCAATGACATCAGCAAGATATCCCATAGGAAGAGCGACAATAAGGGCAGTAAGACTGCTTGTGGTAATCAATCGACCTATTAAAACTTCGTTAAAACCCAGACTCAGGATGTAGAAATTAAACAGCAAACGAAAGACCCCCATTGATATCCCTGAAATAATCACATTTACAAGGTATAGCCTTGCGTTAAATTGAAAAAGGTTGATTTTTGAGATGTAATCATTCAGAGGTTTTATTACAGTTATTTGGATATTAAACTTCATTCGTGTTTTCCTTCATTGATTACTTTTCCCCAACAAGAAACTGATTCCCTGATGAAAACGGATTGGCAAGGGTTTCATCTCGCAGATAGTAAAGTTAAATTTTTTTTCTCTTTGCTGGTTAGAGCTACCAGCCAGGAAAGTCATCGCCCGTTGAGAGAGATGGCATTTGACCAACGAGGCTTGTTTACGATTGCGGAAGAGCAATCTATGGCTGGGATCAGGTAATCCTTCATCAACCTGAAACAGTCATATCTAATGTGGGGCAGCGACCCGAGAGGGGATGGATGCGCTATGAACTTATAAAACCATTCGTATCAAGTAATCCTGCCTGTGACTCTTATCAAGTGGACTCGTCATCTTGAAGGTATTTATTGAACCAACGCAAGATATGGTTCAAACGATCAATCCGGCGGTCAGTCCGTCCTCCACGGGACAAACCATGGGGTTCGTCAGGATAACGGATCATCTCCGTATCCACCCCGAGCTTTTTTAATGCTACAAAGATTTGTTCCCCTTGTTCTATTGAAACGCGTAAATCATTCTCACTATGAATCACGAGGGTTGGTGTTTGGGCATTGCCTATGTGCTTCATCGGTGACTGCCGCCAATAATTCTCCAGGTTTTCCCAGGGCGGTTGATTACCAAATTCAAATTGAAAAGCCCAGTTTAAATCACTTGATCCATACATACTGATTAAATTGCTGACACTTCTCTGGGTTACAGCTGCTTGAAAACGATTCGTCTGTCCAATGATCCAATTCGTCATGTAGCCGCCATAGCTCCCACCTGTGATCCCTAATCGCTCCGAATCAACATATGGTTGCTGGGACACAAATTCAGTCCAGGCCATGATATCATCATAATCTACTGTGCCCCATTTGTTCCAGATAGCTTTTGAATGATCCTCCCCATACCCCTGACCGCCGCGAGGATTTGAGAAGAAAACAATATATCCCTGGGCCGCTAAATAATGGAATTCATGCATAAAAATATCCCCATATTGCGCTCTGGGACCCCCGTGAATCTCGAGAATCGCGGGATACTGCGTCCCTTCCTTATAAGATGGGGGCTTCATAATCCATCCCTGTAAATCGTTCCCCTTATCCCCTTTAAACCATACCATTTCAACCTCCCCGAATTGGATTTCCTCCAAAACGGCTTGATTGACATCTGATAGTTTTTGAGACCGTTTTTCCTTGAGGTCATACACCATAACCTCTTGCGGTTCCAGGATAGAAGAATGCAGATATGCGATCGAGCTCTGCTCCTCATCAAAGGTTACAGATCCGAGGGCTCCCCCCTGATCAATCAACGTTTCCATATTTTCAGCACCACCTTCCTTCTTGATTGAATGAAAGGTGGCTTTTCCATGATGAGATACGGAGAAATAGATCAGCGAACTATCAGGTGACCAGATGGGAGGGGAGAGCGGGAGGTGACCAGGAAAATCATTGATGAGTGTATTCGAGAGATCAAGATCAAACTCTTCAGTCAAGTTAACCGCTTCCCCTTTACCGTCAGCTGAAACCAGCCACAAAGACGTGTTTTTCCACCAGTTGTCTCTCCCTTCTTTTCCATAATACACAATCCACTTCCCATCCGGAGAAAACACAGGATCCTGCTTGGGTCCCACAGGTGTGGGTATTTTTCTGGTCTTCCCTCGTTCAATCGAGTGTATAAAAACATCTACCGCATCGGGGTCGAGGTCAGGGTCCTCGGCATGATTGGATAAAAAGACAATATCCCGGCTGTCCGGGGACCAGTTGGGGAATGTTTCATCGAAGATTTTTCCATCCGTTAGCTGCCTGATTTCTCCTGTCTTCCCCTCAATTTTCCAGATATGCCAGCGTTCATCTGGCAAGAATCCCCGTCCGTCAAATTTGTAGAAAATCCGCTGCACTCTGCGGGATACAATTCCCAATTCTTTTTTCAGATCATCCTCATCTCGCTCAATAGCGTCTTGATCCTTTTTACGGAATTGGCAGATCAAGTCTTCTCCAGTTGGTGACCATTTAAAAC
>JBARSJ010000184.1:0-1710 GCA_049644685.1 Anaerolineales bacterium | reverse complement strand
CTCGATAAGTATCGCCGCGAGCGGTTTTAATGCAAGATCATATTCCGCCACGTGCGCGGTCGCGAGCTTGATTATTCGTAACACTTTAGCCGTCTGCCTCGGCATTTGGTGGTAGTGGCGGCAGTTGGCCGGTTTTCAAGTAAGTGCTCAACGCGTCGTAAATCGTGTTGACGGGATTATGGCCTCGTTTTTTCAACGTGAAGAGAATGCTCATCAGGATGGCTTGGACGTCGGCGCCTTGGTCGCTGCGGTTGCCGTAGCTGTTTTTGCGGATGATCACGGCCGGGCGGATGGCGCGTTCGGCCAGGTTGTTGTCGAAGGGAACGCCCGGTTGATCCAGAAACGTGAACAGGTCGTTTCGATGGCGGCGCAGACGCTTGATCAGGCGTTTGGCGTGGGAGTCTTTCCACGGTGTCTCGATCAGCGCGTCCAGACGGGCCGTCAACCGGAGGCGACGCGACGCGTAGCGTTCCGGCGAAAGTTCGTCCTGCCGCCGCCACAACCGGATCGCGTCGCCGATCAATCGCCGCAACTTCTTCGCGAACTGAGGCCAGTGTTCGCCGGGCGACTTGTATCTCTCGGTGTGTTCCAGTTCGCGCAGCAGGTGCACCAGGCACGTCTGCCGCAGCGCGCAGACGACCGCGTTGTAAGCGCCCCAAAAGTCGCTCACCAAAGTGCCGCCGAATTCTTGCGTGAAAAACTTCAACAACGCCGGTTGCCCGCGCGAGCGGTCGATCATGAAGTAACTCAAGATGGAATTCGCAAAACACCACAACCAGTGCGTTTTGCCGTTGACCCGCCAGCCGCTTTCGTCCCCGTGCAGCACGGCCGAGTCCAAGGCCTCTTGGTGAATCTGCTCGTACCAGGGGAACAAAATCTCGGCCAGCCGCCGCCACATCTGCACCAGACCGCCGGGCGTGACCTGCATCTGCAGATGGAAGTTGAACACCTCCACGATCTGCGACAGCGTGTTGCCCAACCCGTAATGCAGCCAGGCGGTCAGCGCCAGCATCCGGTTGCCCAGCGTGGACCCCGGCAAGGCCGTGGTGATTTTCGGCTCGACTTTTTTCTCGCACTGCGGGCACCACTCGCGATGGATCGTGTGCTCGGTCACGACCGGTTGAACTTCGGGAATGTCTTCGGTGTAGCGCGTCCGCGTTTCGGCGCAGCGACACAGTGGGCCGCCGCAGTCGGGACAGACCTCGGCCCGATGCGTTTCGCATTTGTCGATCCGCTTCGGCTTTTCGCGGCGACTGCCGGGGTGCCCGTGTTTGCGGCCCGGCTTCTTTTTGCCCCGCGACGAAGCCGTCGGCTTGGCATACGGGGGCTTCATGCCGGACGGCGTGGCCGGCGTGTCGTGCGACGTGGCCGCCGAGACCGCAGCCAGCGCGGCCAGTTGCTGCGCCAACTGCAACAGCGCGAACACAACAGCCTCTTCGCCCTGCGCATAGATTTCGCGGGCTTGCCTCTCCGTAAGAGCCGGTCCCGCCGAAACGTCTGGAGCTGTAACAATCATGGCGTCCGTGCCTCACCGCGAACGCCATGGTCATACAAAAGAAACTCATTTCGACCAATACCAACTTCAGTCGGCTAAAGTGTTACGAAAAAAAATTGAAAGCGGACATCGAGGAACAGTCCCAGATTGTCCTTGAAACCTTGATGACGCTGACGACAAGGCTGAAGAAATTGGCCGACGGGAAGGGCCTCAAC
>JBARSJ010000183.1:0-15717 GCA_049644685.1 Anaerolineales bacterium | reverse complement strand
GCGCAACCCAAATCACGGATCCTGGCAAATCCTTCTCCGGACCTCACAGCGGAACAGCAAACTGAACTGAGCCTTGCCCTTAATCAAGTCAAAGAAGGGATTCCCCTACCCTATATCCTGGGAGCCTGGGAATTTTACCAGCTGTCGTTTTCCATCACAGCTGACACTCTCATCCCCCGGCCGGAAACAGAAGGGCTGGTTGATAAAGCAGTCAAATGGCTGCAAGATCACCCCGGTCGACGGACCTGTCTGGACCTGGGTACTGGATCAGGCTGCATTGCTGTGACCCTGGCAGTAAAAATACCCGACCTTAATGTACTAGCTACCGATCGCTCTTATCTTGCAACCCTCGTGGCCAGGAAGAACGCTCAAGATCATAAAACGGGTGGAAGGATAAACTTTCTGGCGGCAAGTTTATTGACTGGATTCCAGACCACTATAGATCTGCTTATCGCCAATCTTCCCTATATTCCCACAGAAAAACTAAAAACTCTCAGAGTATACAACACCGAACCTCGCCTGGCTCTTGACGGGGGGACGGACGGGTTGTCGTCTATCAGGGGGGTCTTGGAAAAAGCGCCCGGTATAATGAACCCTGGAGGACTGATCTTGCTGGAAATCGATGAATCCAAAGGAGATGAGGCTCAGAAACTCGCTCAATCGGTGTTCCCCCGGGCAGAAATCCGGCTGGAAAAGGATTTATCCGGGATGGATCGTTATCTCTCCATCCAAATCAAATGAAAAAAGAAACCCAAATCCTCCCCCTTGACCAACCCCAAGCCCTTTCCCTGGCAGCTGATATCATCAGCTCAGGCGGCGTTATTGCCTTTCCTACCGATACTGTGTACGGGATCGGCGCTTCGGCAATTGACCAAGATGCGATCGAAAAACTCTATCGGATCAAAGGGCGGTCGCAGGAAAAAGCAATTCCTGTCCTGCTGGCAGACCTGGAAGAACTGACCCAGATCACTCCCCCTCCGGGAGAGATGGCGGGTGTTATCATGGACAAATTTTGGCCTGGAGCGCTTACTTTGATCCTCCCTCTGCTGGCTGGATTGCCCTCCAATCTCTCTCCCACTCAAACAGTTGGAATCCGGATCCCGGACTTTGATTTGACCCGGGAACTTTTACGTCATACCGGACCGCTGGCAGCCACCTCAGCGAATTTATCAGGGCAAGAAAGCGCCCACAATGCAGAAGAAGTCAGGGAAAACTTAAGCGGGAAGATCGATTTAATCCTCGACGGGGGAATCTCGCCGGGCGGGGTAGCCTCCACGGTATTGGACTGCACCAAAGCAGAACCCCTTATCCTGCGGACAGGTCCCATCTCCTGGCAGGAGATCATCAAGGCAATTGCGGAGTAAGAGGGCAATCCAGCAGCTGACTCTCTATCCAGGTTGATATTCTTCCCTGATCTTAGCTAATTTCCTCTGGATCATCAGCTGGCTTTCCCCATCCCCCACCACCTGGTGTTTCAATGATCAGAAGATCCCCGGGGTTCACTTGAAGGGAATCTTTGGACGCGATATCGATTTCTTCTCCACCGCGGACGATTGTATTTCTTCCCCTTTTACCTGGCTTTCCCCCTTGGAGACCATAGGGCGGGATATTACGCCGGTCGCTATTGATGGTGACATTTGCGGGAGCCAAAAATCTGTAAACACGCTTAACCCCTTTTCCTCCCCGATACTGTCCCTTTCCACCTGATCCTTCGATAAGCTCATAAGTTAGAATCTGCACTGGCAGGGAATGCTCTATAGCCTCTACCGGTGTATTCCTGGTGTTCGTCATATGGCTGTGTCGACCGCTGAGTCCATCACCCTCTGGTCCGGCTCCATGCCCTCCTCCGAGTGTCTCGTAAAAAACAAAGGCGTTATTGTGAATGGTGCCTCCAAAGGTAACATTGTTCATCGTACCTTGACTGGCAGCTGGAATACGCCCGGGGAGTGCTTTTACCAAAGCGCCCAGGACAACATCAACAATCCGTTGACTGGTTTCAACATTTCCGGCTGCAACTGCGGCCGGGAAATCGGGGTTAAGTATGCTGTGAGAAGGAACCAGCACCTCAACAGGTTGAAAACAGCCGTGGTTCACAGGGATATCCTCATCAGCCAGCAGGCGGACACAGTACCAGGTTGCTGAGTTAACCACAGCTTTAACAGCGTTAAGATTCGCGGTCACCTGGGGTGAACTGCCAGCAAAATCAACCACCATCTTTGACCCCTTGACTGAAATCTTAACCCGGATAGGAATGGGGTCATCTGTTTTATGATAGCCTTCCAGGCTGTCGCTGAAGACATAACTTCCATCCGGGATTTTTGAGATGACTTTCTCTGTCATTTGCCGGGAAATATCCATCAAAGCGGATGCGTGTTCCTGGACACTTTCAAGACCCATTTTTTCAATTATTTCTAACAGCTGATTCTCTCCAATTCGCTGGGCTGCCATTTGTGCTTTAAGGTCACCTTCCCTTTCTTTGGGTGCTCTTGTGTTCGCTGTGATCAATGACAAAATATCCTCATTTAGGTGACCATTGTCTAATAATTTAATCGGAGGAATGATGATTCCTTCTTGATAAATTTCTGTACTAAGAGGAAGGGACCCTGGGGCCATCCCTCCAATATCTGCATGATGAGCACGAGTAGCAACAAAATAGCTGAGTTTCTCATTCGCAAAGACAGGGGAAACCATAGTTACATCCGGGAGATGGGTTCCCCCCTGATAGGGGTCATTGAGGATGATCATATCCCCAGGGTTAATAACATGGAACCCTTCTATTGCGCTCTTCACTGAAGCCGGCATACTTCCCAGGTGAACAGGGATGTGCGCTGCTTGAGCAATCATCTGCGCTTTGGAATCAAAAATAGCACAGCTGTAATCTTGGCGCTCCTTGATATTTGAGCTGAAGCTGGCACGCTGCAGAGTAATCCCCATTTCCTCTGCAACTGATGCAAATAGATTTTTAAAAACAGCAAGGCTGATAGCGTCTAAGCTCATCTCTGATACTCCAAAATCAGGTTGCGATAACCATCCACTCCTGTCGTCCAATGAGGTGGAATGTAAGTAGTGCTATCCATTTGAAATACTAAGGCAGGATTATTGAAATTGGCTCCCGGCTGAAGCTGGTCCCGCAGGTACAAGGAAAAAAGGGAAGTGTCATTTTCGCCCGTAAGACCTGACCCACTCCCAATTCGAGCTGAGGACCCATCATTCTTTACTATCGGTTCAGGTTCAATGGTTGGCTTTGTTATCGAACCTACCGCCCGTATCCGCAGGTTAACTACCTCCACTTCCCGTTCTGAAAAACTATGTCCATATTGTTTTGCATGGGTATGATGAAATGTTTCCTCTAGATTGTCAGTGAAGGGGATAGTTAATTCAAAGGATTGCCCTCGATATCGCAAGTCGACCGTTCTTTGAATGTTAATCACTTTCTTTTTAATGCCTTCATTCCTTAATTGATCTATAGCTGCCTTCTCCCTACCCTCAAAATTGCGTTTAAGCTTAGGGATTGATTGGGGAGAGATGGTATCCATCACTGAGTGACTGTAGTCGAGGATAACATCTGACATCAACAGACCAAAGGCACAGAGAACGCCCGGTTGGAAAGGAATCATTACCCGCGGGATCTCCAATTTTTCAGCCACCTCGCAAGCGTGAAGTGGACCAGCGCCCCCGAATGCAATTAATGTAAATTTCCTCGGGTCGTAACCTCGAGCAATGGAAACTCGTTTAATAGCACGGACAATGTTAGCATTTGTGACCCAGATGATCCCCAGAGCTGCTTGTTCTGGGATTAAATTCATGCCCACAGCTAGTGATGAAAACGCGTCACCCGCCCTGTCTAGATCTAATTGCATCCGCCCCCCTAAGAAATAGTCTGGATTAATCCGACCTAAGATGCTATTAGCATCCGTAACTGTGATGTCTTTTCCCCCGCTGCCATATACAACAGGGCCAGGATCAGCTCCAGCACTATTTGGTCCAACTTGAAGAACCCCCCCGGTATCTAATTGAGCAATTGAACCTCCGCCAGCCCCAATGGTTTCTATATCGATCATTCGGATGCGGAGCGGCAAGCCGTCAATCTCTGATTCTGTTCGGTGGATCTGTTCACCAGGGCAGAGGGAAACATCAGTCGAAGTACCTCCCATATCCATGGTGATGACATGATCAAACCCAGCCAATTGAGCCAGGTGATATCCACCAATAACGCCTGCTGCCGGACCACTCAACGCAGTATGAATTGCTTTCTTTCTTGTTCTCTGAGCGCCCATCACACCACCATCAGAATTCATAATACGCAGGGTACTCTGGCGAGGAAGGTTTTCCTCAATATTCCCCAAGTATTTGCTCACCACAGGACGCACATAAGCTTCTAGCGAGACCGTACTGGCTCGCTCATATTCCCGGAACTCCGGGAGGACATCACTGGAAAGAGCAATTTGCCATTCATCCAGTATTCCTCGGGTGAGTATCCTGGACTTCAGCTGGTTTTCGTGCTCCGGGTTGAGATAACTGTACAGAAAACAAATTGCTACGGATTCAATATTTTCTTGTTCCAGTTCATCCAGGATAGCCTCCACTGAATGAGGGTCCAAAGGTTTGATTATTTCACCATCAAAATTTACCCGCTCAGTAACTTCATAACACCAGCGACCAGGGATAAGCGGAGGTGGAAGTTGGGGATGCAAAGCGTACAACTCAGGCCTGTCTTGCCTGCCAATAGCCAAAATATCCTTGAATCCCTCGGTGGTGATCAACGCAGTGCGGGCTCCTTTGCGTTCCAGGATGGCATTGGTGGCAACTGTTGATCCGTGCGTAATCCACTGAGGTACCCTTAAACCCCTGGTTTGAAAGTAGTTTAATCCTTCCAGTAATGCTCGGGCCGGATACCTTGGAGTACTGGGAATTTTGTGGATGTGCAATCGATCATCCTCACTGAATACAAAATCTGTGAAAGTTCCCCCGATATCTACCCCGATGAACATATTCAATTCCTTATTTTTTTTGGATTGGAAGGAGCATAGAGAGGTAAAGGTAAGTCTCTATAAGTTGATCGACTTCAAATCTTATATTACTAATTCATCAAAAAATATCTCAAAATAAACTGATAATTAATTATAGCCTAAGTTCATCAGGGGAAAAAACAGCTGTCTGGATGAACGAACTGAGATTCCACGTTTGCCTTGACAAGTACTTTTTTTTTACTTAAGAAGTTAAACGACCCAAGAGAAAAGTCAATTTGGTGGATTGTTATGGAAAACTCTTTATCAAGTTCTTGACAGATTCCATTTTTTAATGATAGAATTCTCATCGTTAAAGCATTAAACAGGAGGCTCGACTTCACATGCGCAACTTCATGAATCCAATAATTTCCAATAATTTCCCCCTTGTGAGAGGCGGAGTATTTAAAGGAAGTCGAAGTACACCTGCTGTTTGAAAATAGTAATTAAGGTTGTTTTTTAGGCCACGGTGGACTTCACAAACCCGTGGCTAATTTTTTTAATAAGGATGTCATCATGCCGGTCATGGGTTGAATTTACCCTGACCGGTATTTATTTCCTGGGAGAAAGCGATGAATAAACAAATATCAATCACTATTATTAATAATCAATCTGAATTACAAAGAACTGAGCCAGGGATGAATACCTGATTCACAAAGGATCTTTAGCTATGCGTAAATATTCGACGACTAAAAAAGAACCACCATTGATCAACAATTTACTTAAACTGTTTATGACAGCAATGGTGTTGGCAAATATTGCCGGCATGATGTATGGTTCCCTGCTGCCGCTGTACTTAAAATCTCTTAATGCCAGTGTGGTTCAAATAGGCTTATTTTTCACACTCTCCAGTATATTGCCGCTTATATTGCAAATTCTGGGGGGGTGGATTTCTGATACCTTAGGACGATTGCGCAGCATAGCGATGGGAAGCGTGGCGGGGGTACTGTCCTATGTGGGATTAATCCTCGCTCCCACCTGGCAGTGGGTTTTACTTGGTGAGGGGTTAGGAGCTGTCACACGCTCCTTAATAGGCCCCAGCTTCAGTGCCTTTATTGCCGACCAATCAGCGGAAGAAAATAGAGCCCGGGTTTTTGGGATCACTGATAGTATCTTCATGCTTGTATTAGTGATTGGCCCACCACTCGGAGGATGGATGGCTGACGTTTATGGATTTAGAGTGATGCTCATCTCTTCAGGCATAATATACACATTTGCTGCCATGATAAGAATTGGCATGGCTCGCACCGCTGCTCGGGGTGCGGAAGCAAATCCAGAAAAATTGTCGCTTAGCAGTTTAAAAGGAAATCTCGGTGCTATGGGAGGTTTGCTTTTGGCAGGTGGTGTGATGACCTGGATTTTAATCACAGATGGCGTCCGAGATATTGCCTTTACCATGTCATTCACTCTGGAATCCCTTTACCTGGAGGAAGTGGGTGGATTATCAATGCGTCAAATCGGCTTATTAAGTTCGGTTTTTGGGATTTTCAATATGATAACGACTATACCTGCTGGAAAACTAGCTGATCAGAAAGGGGAACGAGTGGCTATCGTGGGAGGATTTTTCCTTACGTTTATAGCTTTGCTCGTATTTCTCAACGTCAACACATTCTGGGGATACGCAGCGGCTTGGGCAATTTTTGGCGTTGGAGTAGGATCAATGTCGCCAGCTTACCAATCTTTGACCAGCAAAGCTGTTCCGGAAAAACTCCGGGGGACTGCGTTTGGACTGCTGCACAGTAGTCTGGGATTATTTTCCCTACCAGCCCCCGCGATTGGCGCTAGACTTTGGGATCGCTATAGTCCCCAAACTCCCTTTTCCATCACTGCGGTTATCTCTTTGCTCACAGTGATACCCGCCTGGTTTAAATTCCGCCTTCCGGAAGACGATAAAGACAAATCGATGGCAAAATGAAATCAATTGTGATTCTTATATCCTGCAGAGGAAGAAATAAAAAGAATGATTTGGAGGAAAAATGATAGAAAAAGCAACCGAGATAGGAAAGGAAGATATTCCTGAAATACCTGATATCCCGGGATTAAGGTTTAGGCTTTTCCAGGGAGAATCCGATTTCGCCAACATACTAGCTATCTTCAATGCCTGCAAATATGGGGATGGTCTAGATTATACGATGACTTTAGAGAATATATCCCATCATTTCAAACATTTGGAAAGAAGCGATCCCTATACGGATCTGATCTTTGTTGAAGCAGATGGCAAGGCCATTGGATATGGCAGAGTTGGATGGTATCCGGAAGATACCGGGGATAAAATCTATTATGGATTGGGATGGGTGATCCCCGCCTGGAGACGGAAAGGGATCGGCACTGCAATCCTTAGGTTTATTGAACATCGGGGCCGATTAATTGCAGCTGATCATCCAGAGGATAATAAAAAATATCATCAGAATGACCACAATGATCAACGAGCCGATGTCGCTCACTTGCTGAAAAAGAATGGGTATGAGGAGATTCGCTGGGGTTATGAGATGGTCCGCTCTATCGATGAGCCCCTCCCGGAAGTATCTCTTCCCAAAGAATTAGAAGTTCGTCCTGTACCCAAGAACAGATATCGGGATCTCTTTAATGCTCAAAATGAAGCGTTTCGTGATCATTGGGGTCATGTCGAAGCTACAGAAGAAGGCTACCAACGATTTCTTTCAGAACCTACATTCAACCCCAGTTTGTGGAAAGTGGCCTGGGATCAGGATCAAGTTGCCGGGACGGTGCTTAATTATGTCCACGAAGAAGAGAACCTCGAATACCAGCGAAAGCGTGGATATACCGAGAATATCTCAGTCAGGCATCCTTATCGACGGCAGGGTTTAGCTCGCTACCTGTTAGTATCGAGCATCAAGATGTTCCAAGAGATGGGTATGAAGGAGACTGCCTTGGGCGTGGATACCCAAAATCAGCACCAGGCCTTGTCATTGTACGAGGGTGTTGGATATAAGGTGGACATAAAACACACAACATACAGAAAACCGCTGACCAGCCGGGAGGGATAGATTTATTCTGGATTACTTGAAAGATACAGGCAAATAATCTGTTCTATTATTGATTATTTGCCTGTAAGCGCAGATTGGATAAAGGCACTTAAATCCCTTTTAAGTTCGATTAAGGAAGGATGATGAACATACATCATATGTCCGGCCTGGTAGTAGGTCATAGTGATATTCTTTTCCAGAGAGGGATCAATTTGCAGATGATTAAAAGTATATTCCGTGGCGAAGTAGGGTGTAGCCAGATCAAAATACCCATTGGCGACGAATACCTTTAATGAAGGATTTAACGACATGGCTTTGCGTAAAGTTTCAGCGACGTTAACATATTGATTGGCGAATTCATCATAACCCCAAGTTTCATGTAAATTAGCTATTACCTCATAAGGCAAATCATTACTAAAATTCAATTCCCTGCGTACATAGTCATTCAGAACAGCAGTGAATGAGCCTTGAATCGCGCTGTAGCTGGGGTCAAACTCAAATTTTTCTCCCGCTGCATCCCTATCGATCCCTTTAAACCGTGAATCCAACCGGCCAACAGTGCGTCTTTCATCCCGCAGCAATTCTTTCACAAAACGGTGAATATTGGGGCGCAGATTGGTTTCTTCAATATAGATCTGGGAAAGACCTGTATAATCCGCTAATTTTTCCACGATTTCTTTTCTTTTCTCGTCAGGAAGAGTAGCTCCTTTCAGTAAAGCCCCTGCATATTCTGTGAGTGCAAAATTCTCAACCTCATTTAACGTTTTCTTAAAATCAGACTGTAAACGATCTGGCAGCCGCTGATGATACCAGGCAGTTGCTGTGAAGGATGGCAGGAATAACAAATAAGGCATGTCGTTCCCGGGGGAAAATAAGATGCTTTGGAAATCCAGGACAGATGAAACCAGCATGATGCCATTGAAATACATTCCATGCCGTTCTTGAAGATAGCCGGAAAGCTCCGCTGCCCGTGTTGTCCCGTAACTCTCACCGATTAAAAACTTTGGCGAAGACCATCGCTCATAACGTGTGGTGAAAAGGCGAATGAACTCCCCCACAAACTTGACGTCTTTTTTGACACTGTAAAATTGTTTTGCTTCTTCACCGGGAACAGGTCGACTATACCCTGTTCCAACTGGATCAATAAAAACAAGATCTGACTTGTCCAACAATGAATACTCGTTATCAGCCATTTGATAAGGTGGAGAGACAGGATTATCTACATCACCCATTAGCACCCGCCGAGGTCCAAGCACACCAAGGTGGAGCCAGACTGAGGATGAACCCGGTCCGCCATTAAAGGAGAAGGTAATTGGGCGTTGTCCAATGTCCTCCACCTCGTTCTTTGTATAAGCTATATAAAAAATTGATGCTTTAGCTTTCTCTCCGCTTTTTTCCTCTTCCTCTTTAAGGATCATCGTTCCGGCAGTGACAGTGTATTCAATTTTTTGACCCTCTATGGTGATGGAGTGCTTTGTCCTGGCGATCATTTCCTCGGGGGAATTAACTCTTTCCTCTTTGTTATTTTCAGTGGTTTTTTCTTGATTTTGTTTTGGCATCTGGTGTTCCTTTTTATTGCAATAACAGGATGTAATGAGTTTATAGTAACATGAAATCCATTGGCTTGGTCAGGGTCCTGAAAAGGATTGCTGAACCATTAGATCAAACCCATTGACGTCTGGTAAGACCAGTGGTATGTTATTTGCGTTAACAGGTCATACCGGTTAAGTATATGTCCAGAAGGAGATGGTAATGAGTGAACCTATCGAAGAACGAGCGACCGATCGTGCTGAACGGCATCTCATTGAGCAGATTGTGAGCGGCGCATTCCCACCGAACACTGATCTGCCAGGAGAGCGCACCCTGAGCAAAAATCTGGATATTGCCCGCCCTGCGCTGCGGGAAGCCATGCAGCGGCTAAGCCGCGACGGATGGCTCGACATTCAGCAGGGAAAGCCAACGCGTATCCGCGATTATCTGAAAGATGGAAATTTGAACATCCTGGCAGGACTCCTTAAGGCGGATCCTGACCTGGTGCCCAACCTGGTTCCTGACTTGTTGGACATGTGGCAATTATTAGCCCCCCACTACACTGCTTCATCAGTACGGCGGGCCCCAGGATTAATTCTTGATTTACTGGAGAGCTTCAGCCGGGTACCCGATGAGGCAGAAGCATATGCGCAGAGTATGTGGAAGCTGCATCATATGTTGATTGCTTATTGTGACAACCTCGTCTATGGTTTGATTTTCAACACGTTCAAAGAATTTTATCGCCAACTAGCGACCTATTATTATGCCAGCCCTGAACACAGAGAGCTGGCACGTGAACTGTGGGCAGCTATGATCCCCAATATTGAGGCTCTGGACACGGAGATCACATCCCAGCACGTTTTCACCTTTATCTCCAGCACCACTGATTTCTGGAAAAAAATCACCTTTGAACAATATCAAAAGGAGGTATTAGACAATTCCAGGCAAATAAAGAGTAAAAAGAAAAAAAAGGATAAAAAATAGAGCTAGTATCCGGTTAGCGATGTTGACTCATCGCTATTATTGGCGGAAAGCACCGGACACTTGTTCACCGCCCTTGAACATAACCACTGATAGTATACCAGGAGCAGATCACAGATGGAATCTACTCAATCAAATCCCGACCCGAAAAAACCAAATGCATTGCGCATCATCGGAGAGGTGCTTTCCCAATTACTGAATGTACCCCTTCTTTCTGGAGCTTTAATTACCTTTGTTTTCTTCCAAATCCCTTCCGATATACCCAATCGTGTGGGAGGGTTTGGCTGGACCTTGCTGTTCATCAGCTTGATCCCCCTTTGCAGCCTGTTGTTCTACATTCCCGGCAAGGTTAAAAATTGGAAGGCAATCATTAAACGGCAGCGTACTGCCAGTTTCATCTTGATGATCATCAGCTACCCGATTGGTTTTGTTGTCCTGCGGTTGATTGATGCCCCGCGAATTTACGAAGCCCTGGCGGTTAACTATATCCTGATCACGTTGGGACTGATCGTTTTTAATTTAATCCTGCGTTACAAGGCCAGCGGACATGCCGCAGGCGTTGCAGGTCCAGTCGCTGCAGTACTATATTTCTTCGGCATAACCGCTGCTCCCCTGGCTGCTCTCATTCCGCTGACAATATTTGCCCGCATTGCAGCCAAAGGTCACAACTTCTGGGAATTGGTCACCGGGTCGGTAATGTCAATCTCTATCACCGTGCTTACATTATTCCTCTACGGATTCATTCCACTTGGTCAATTTCAGTAAATCGGTGAAAGGGGCAATCTGGAGAAGAGGTCTAACAAAGGATTACTAATTCTCGGAGACTATTAGCTTACTAAGGATCCATTTAATCCCAACGATAATCCACCCGCGAGCTGATTTAGTCAGAAAAATCAAAGGGGAATACCCTTTTCCTTTCCAGGGGGAACTACAGCGCCCATTGTGTCTGCGAAGTGGGAGGTAATTTAGTCCAGCAAGGCCATAAAATCTATACATTCTACCCTGTTTGCACCCCAACTGCCCAAAGAAAATCAATCATCAAATAAGGGTTGATCCATTTTCCCTTATGCTATACTTCGATTATTGGTCTAAACCCGCTGGGTGGTGATCTTGCGCGATAGCATCCTGAACATTATCTTCCTTAGTGAAACATAACGCCTAAGTGATTATCGCGCAGTTGAAACATAATTAACATTATGTACATTAAAAAAATGACAATTAAAGATCCATTTTCATACAGTGCACGATGGGACAGCATAGGGCTTGATTGCTCATATTGCAATCATTTCCAAGGTCCTGATAATTGGCCAGACCTAAAAAGGGAATCCTGTTGCGACCTGCATCAAATTTCATTATCAATCGAGCTCGACAAAAGTGGCTTTAAAAGATGGGAATGGTTCTGTAAAGATTTCGAAAATAAAGATGCATTTCCAAGAGCTGTTGAGGAGTTTTTATCAATCAAAGATGAATTAAAACCGCGTGTACTATATAGAGGCCACAATCGGGATGGTAGATTGCTTGAATTCAAATTTGAAGACTTACAGGAAAGTACATAACCCCCGCTGCACCCGACCCTTCGACTGCGCGCTTCGCGCTCCGCTCAGGGCAAGTGCCCTTTACCCGAAGGGTAGATGCTTCGCAAAGCTCATTCGTTAGGTTCAACGTTTAAGAATAATGAATCAGGTAAACGACTAATAACATAACGCGTAATAGTAATTTGATAAGCCGTAAAAGGACGTAGAAAGGAAGGATAGGATGCCCCGAAATACAGAAAGTGCTGGGGAGATAAAAGGAGGCCCGAAAGAAGACCATCATCTCCAGGATTTTAAGGCACAGGCTGCCAAAGCTGAGGCTCAAGGAGATTGGAAAAAGGCTGCAAAATATTATGCGCATGGTTTGGAGCAACGGGTAGTTGAATTAGCTTTGATCAATAGTGTACAAGAAGGTTTATCCTCCAAATATGAGATGCAAGCTATTTACGACCTGGTTGGGGACAAACTTCGAGACACCTTCAATGCCCAGGTTGTGATGATTTCTCAATATGATCCGCAAACCAATAAGATCTACCATCATTATGCGATTGAGCGAGGACAACACCTCCATATCCCAGGGTGGCATCTGATCGACGCTTCAAGGTCTAAGGTCGTTCGTACGAAAAAACCTTTGATGATAAATCAGGATGAAATAAACGCTCTCCTGAATAACAAAAAGATGGAGGTAGTACCAGAAACAGAAGTGCCAAAAACCTGGCTGGGGGTTCCCTTGCTGGTGGGCAACGAATCTCGGGGGATTGTAAGCTTGCAAAACCTAGATATTGAAAATGCTTTCTCCACCTCAGATATCGGACTTTTAACAACATTAACCAACAGCATGAGTCAATCACTGGAAAACGCTCGCTTATTCAATGAAACTCAACGATTGCTCGATCAAATGGAAAGAGAGATGGGGTTAGCTCGGCAGGCTCAAAAGAGCATTCTACCCACGCATTTGCCAAAACAACCTGGGTATGATTTCGGGTCCTTAATCATACCCGCCCGGGCCGTCGGTGGGGATTTTTATGATTTCATCCCTATGGATAAACAGCGTCTTTGTATTTCGATTGGTGATGTTTCGGATAAAGGCCTCCCGGCTGCCCTGTTTATGGCGGTGACTTTTAGTCTGGTGCGGGCGGAAACTGGAAGGAGCGATAAGAGGCGCCAGATTTTAGAAAACGTCAATAAGTTTCTTTTAAAGATGAATGTAAAAATGTTCGTCACACTTTTGTACTGCATCCTGGATTTCAAAACTGGCACATTGCAATATTCTAGAGCGGGTCACCTACCACCAATTGTGATTGATCAGTATGGAAAGTTCGTGGATATGCCCGTAGCGCAAGGACAGCCACTTGGGGTATTTGATAATTTGTGTATTGACCAGCAGCAGTTCACCATACCGGATGGGGGTCTGGTGCTGCTATTCAGTGATGGACTGCATGAAGCCATTGACTCATTAGGCAATCCATTTGGACTTGACCGGGTTAGGGATATACTGATCGCTCATCGCCATGAAAGAGCGAAAACAATCTGCAAAAAACTTTGGGAGGCGGTTCAAAACCACAGTAGTGAAATCCTCCATCAGGACGATTTCACTACTGTGGTTGTAAAGCGAGGATAAGGGTTAATGAGTAACCCCTGGATCGAAACCTAAAAGCACAAATGGAAA
This sequence comes from Anaerolineales bacterium, assembly GCA_049644685.1. Classification (GTDB taxonomy): domain Bacteria; phylum Chloroflexota; class Anaerolineae; order Anaerolineales; family UBA11858; genus B10-G9. Next base: position 2,012 of record JBARSJ010000183.1, on the reverse strand, counting down.
TTCACCTAACCCCGCGTTAACCAGACCTGCTTCGCAGCGGAGGACAGGGCGCAATTTGCTGAGTTTGGTTACAATTGAGCAGCGTCAGGAACCAAAACGCAGGTAGGTTACGCCCACGTTAGGACGTATACATATTTAAGGGTCGTCCAGATAAAGAGTACTAAGTCTCCAAAGATATTCGTTCGGATAAAGAAATCCTAATTACCAGTGAGCTGCATAAACAAACAGCATCTATGGGCATCAATTCGAAGGAGCGCACCGCATGGCAAAAAAGTTGAAATTACCAGTCATCTTGATTTTACTAGCGCTTTGTTTGGGTATCCCCACTCCAGGCATTGCAGACGGCAGCCATGATCAAATAATCGAACCGGGAAACCTGCTGCCGAGCAACACCATCATCATTACCAACGAAACTGATGCGCGCTTCAGCCAGGATTTTTCATTGTTGCTGAGGCAATTGCGTTTGGAATGGGTCATTTTGGATGGCACCGTTTTGCCCGAATCGATGTGGGACAAGAATCTGATTCTCATGGGCCATCCAGATGCCGCGTATACTGGCGAGATAATCCGCGGGATCCTGACGGCAGAGGAGATCGATATGCTCCGCGCCGCCACAGACCGCCACGTCGTACTCGAAAAGGAGAGCCCCTGGGCGGAGGGCCGGACCGTCTACATCTGCTCCGGGGCAGATATGCTTCTTACCCGGAACGCGGCCGAAGAAGCAGCCCGCGCCATCATCGCCGCTGCGCCACCAGCTTCCGACTGGATTCAGACCACGTTCGACGCCGAGCTGGATGAGAGTTTGCGTGACTATGTGGATCAACTGCGCTTTGAGTGGGGCGACGAGGAACTGCCGCTGGCGGACCTGACAATGGACGTGGGGGCCAGGGCCCGCGGGAGTATCTCCGCCCAGCAGGCAGCGGAGGACGTGGAGCGCCTGTTTTACCTTTTCTCCCACGGTTATTCCGGGTATGCGTTCTTCAACCAGCACGGAGAATTCGAGCAAGCAAAGGAGCGAATCCTGCAGGAGCTATCGTCCAAATCCTCGTGGACCAGCAATGCCTTTTCCAGTTTACTTCACGACCATCTTAGTTTTATAGTCGACTGCCATATGAAAATCGGGGATTTTCAATTCGCCAGTCATCAAGATTTCTGGTATGACATGCGCTTGGAATTGGCGCTGGAAAGCGGCGGATATCAGTTTGCAGCTGATGATGCAGCGTACACGGTGGTGTCGATCAACGGTGGTGATCCCACTCCCTTTATTCTCCCTTCACTCAACGATCAGGGGGAACCCATCTATCGCCTGGGCCTGCTCTCTTCGGCAGAACCAGTGCCTTTGCTGCTGACGGCTGCGTCCGAAGCCGGGGAGCGTCAATTTGAGATCAAGCTGCAGCGATCAGATTTCACCTATTACTCTGAAGATATCTTCCGTGAGGACATCATCGGCGGCATTCCAGTGGTGCGTGTTCGATCTTTCTCTGACATATATGGGGATGCGCTCAGCCAATTCGTCAAGACGGCCAGCAGCCATCGGGGTAAGCCGGTGATCATCGTCGATATCCGCGGCAACCATGGCGGTAACGAGCGTTGGCCCATCGACTGGATCCAGCGGCTGACCGGCGAGCGAGCAGAATCCGTGTTCATCTTTTCGGAGCTAACCAGCAAAACCACGATGGCTGCCCGCACCAATGTGTTTGCCTACATGTATGATCAAAATCCTGATGTCACTCTCTACAGGGATGATGGTGAGCGGCATGCCCGTATTGCCGAGTCATTCGAAAGCGGGACGCGCCAACCTAACTGGGTGGGTCCGTACTTCCCCCTGGTGCCTTTGATCCCCAACGACACTACGGTCATCCTGGTGATGAATGGCAGTGTCGCTTCTGCGGGCGAAGGCCTGGTCATGCGCCTTTCACAGGCGGAGAACGTGGTGTTGGTAGGCGAGAATAGTATGGGCTGTCTCACATTCGGCAATGCTGGTGCCCATCAACTGCCGCATTCGAAATTGA
>JBARSJ010000182.1:0-1649 GCA_049644685.1 Anaerolineales bacterium | reverse complement strand
GGCCAAGCTGGGCCGACGGCCAGGGAGCAAGCATGGAACTGCGCAATCCTGACAGCGACAACGATGCGCCCGACGCATGGGCCGACAGCGACGAAAGCGGCAAGGCTGTTTGGGAACAGTTCTCATTTACCATCAACAGCAACGATTCCAGGTACACACACAATCGTGTAACCGTCTTTGGCCTTCTACTGCTCAATCGTGGTGAGGTGCTCATCGACGACCTCGATCTGACTATCGGCGGCACGAGCCGCCTCAGCAACGACGGCTTCGAGAGCGGCGAGTCGAACTGGCGATTTCTCGGGAATCACGTTCGCTCATTCGTGACCACGTCGGACCGTCACTCCGGTTCGCGATCACTGCACCTGATATCGAACGGGCACGGCGATCCCGGGGCTAACCGCATCAACCAGTCGTTTACCGGTGTCACGGCAAGTACGGTGACGTTCCGCGGCTGGGCCCGGTGGCTGCGAGGGACTCGGTTCCTTCTTTTGCGGACGACGAGCGAGCGTTCGCCCGTTCAACCGCCCCGGCCGGCACATTCGTTCGAGCTGACAATGCCCCATAACCTGGGCACGCCGGGTATGCAAAACACGTCGTACGTATCTAACCGCGGCCCCGACATTCTCGATGTGCAGCACGCGCCCGTTCTGCCGGCCGGTGGTGAGCCGATCATCGTAACCGCCCGCGTAACCGACAAAGACGGCGTGGGAACAGTCAATCTTTTCTATCGCTCAGAAGGCAGTGGAACATTCAGAAGTACACCTATGCTCGACAATGGTTCCGGCGATGATCTGATCAGCGGGGACGGCATCTTCACGGCTTTAATTCCGGGTGCCTCCAACGGCACAATGCGGGCGTTTTACATTGAGGCTTCCGACGGCTCGGCGTCAACGCGATTTCCGACCAAACTGGATCCCTCGTCGGATGTGCCAGACCGAACATGCCTGGTTCGTATCGGAGATTCTCGGCTGAATACCAGGTTAGCAACCTATCGTATCTGGCTTTCCAACGACGTCATTAATACGTTCAGATCGCGTCCCAATCTCTCGAACGAACTGATGGATTGCACATTCGTCTACAACAACAGCGATGTCTTCTACAATGTCGGCATCCGCTTCCGCGGCAGCCCGTTCCTCCGGAGCGGCTCGAACCGCGATCCTCGCGACCGCTGGGCTTACCGTATCGATTTCAATCCGGACCGGAAATTCCGCGGCCGTGAGGAGATAAATCTGGACAACACCGAGGGAGGCAACCGCGGCCCGCTCCAGGAACGCGTATCATACTGGTTCTATCAGCAGATGGGCCTGCAGTTTTCGATGCAGGAATATGTGCGGCCGATTATCAACGGGAACGCCCACTCTAACTACGAGGACGTCCAGAAGATCGACGGCGACTATATTAGGGGATGGTTTCCCAACGATACTGAGGGCTATATTCATAAGATAGACGACTACTTCGAGTACTCGGCCGACGGCACGGGATTCTCGAACCTCGATGAAGGCTTGAAATACGACTCAAGTCACCCGCGGCTCAAGGAAACCTATCGCTGGGGATTCGAGAAGCGGTCGCATCGTGAGAACGATAACTGGGACCATCTTTTGGATTTTGCCGCTGCGTTTAATACACCTTCAAGCAGTATGCTGTATGAG
>JBARSJ010000181.1:0-6411 GCA_049644685.1 Anaerolineales bacterium | reverse complement strand
GGCCTATATTGTCCGCAAAGAAGCTCAGGATGCGCTGGATTGTTTGGAAGAGTGTGATTAGGAAGAAAGTAGTAAGCAGTAATCAGTATTCAGTAAGGGCGATTCAGAAAAACAGTAAGTAGTAAATAGTAAGCAGTTTTAAGGTTTCATCAAACCAGGCATCCTGAGTGATTTACACCGATAGGTGTAAATTGTATCGAAGGGTGGTTGGTATAACTGATTCTGTCATTGCCTTTCGATACGCTCCCGCTGTGCGGCATTCCACATCAGCCCGGCGGCTGCCCTTCGATACGCGCTCCTCAGGATGCTTCGCAAAGCCGCGGGCTAGGTTAAGTAAGTCCCACTAAAGTGGGACTTCTGTAGTTAATATAATAGTTGAAATCGCCAACCTTTAAACCTTAAACCTTCAACCTTAAACCCAGTATCCCCGTCACAAAATCACCTCGTCACAAAATCCCCTTCCCAGTTTCTTGACAAAGGGACTGGCAGTTGGGTACACTACCTTTATTCATTTAGTTTGAATTTATTTATCAGCAAGGGGGGAAATTCAGCTGAATTATTATTTGCTTCCGGCTTTGCCCCCCTCACCGCCACCCGCCGGTTGAGGAGGAGCCATGAATCGCACAATCCGCCTGCCCCTGGTTATTATATTTCTGGCGCTTTTGTTCTTTGTCCCCTTGATGGTGCAAACAGTCTTGTCGGCTGATCCCACTCCGACGCCGGGTGCTGGCGAGGAAATCCCGCTGGTGCCTACGCCTATCGGACCCCAGCTGGAGATGCGTACGATGCGTGTGATCGAGGACCCAGGCGATCCACCCGGAAGTGAGGAAATCCCTCCTGCACTGCAGGAATTGAATATCAGCCAGCAGCCGCTGGGAGACCATCTCCCTCACGCGGCATATAATCCCGATTTGGATCAATATCTGGTTATCTGGCAGGATCGGACTGATAGTGGTCCGACAGACCTTTTTGGCCGCTATCTAGATCACAAGGGACAACCGCTCAGTGACACTTTCCGGATCGTGGAAAACCGACCTGGATTGGTGCAGGTCAAAGTCAGCTATGGGGGCGGATCCTATCTCCTAGTCTGGAGAGAGGGGGAGGACCGCTATCAGGGAGCGCTGTATTCTCTGCTGATTCCCGGGTCGGTGGGAGATCCTCCCCAGCTTGGATCCCCTGTTTTGATCCGTGAGCCGGTTATGGACGATTTTGAGGTGATCTTTGATCCACTCACACCGGGTTTCCTGGTCTTCTGGCTGGATGACCGCAATCCTTTCCTGGAGTACACACTGCGTGGTGAAATTTACGCTTTTCGAATCAGCCTGGAAGGAGACCTGATCGGGAATGAATTGAAATTACTGGCCCTGGAGGACCATTTAGGGTCAGATGTAATTGACAAGATTCTTAATGCACCCAGCGCGTCCGGTGAACTGTCAGCCGCCTACAACCCTGTTGATAATCAATACCTGATTGTTTTCAGTAATTACGAATGCTCCACTCTGCTTTGTCTCTATGTTGAGGATGTCCGGGCAGCACGGTTCCAGGCTGACACCCTGGAGTTGATCCAATATCCCTTTATTGTGGAACGAGAACGGGATATTCAATGGATGGGCCAGGCTGTGTACCAGCCCCGCACCAATCAGTTCCTGGTTGTCTGGGCAGATAACCATGAATACTATCAGGAATTCGATCTCTATGGAGAAATTTTGTCCGGGGATGGTTCCGCTATATATGGTTCCCGCACATTTCCTCTTGTCCGTGATCCTGGTTCCCAGGAGCTTCCCCGGGTAGCGGTGATTCCGGATCCGGGGGACGGCAGAGAAGCAGCTTTTGTCCTCACCTGGCAGCAAGAACCGCAGGGAGTGGATCCTTCCCAGGTGTATTTCCAATATCTTGATGAGGAGGGACAACTTCTGGGGAAATCCTTGATCCCATCCTTTTTACCGTACCGGACGCGGGCAAATCCAGAGGTGGTGGTCAGCAGTGGGAGTGATCCCCAATCTCTCGTGGTCTGGACCGACATACTTCCAGGGGTGGATGCAGATATTCACGGCATGTTGATCTCCACCAGTGATACGCCGGGGGTCAGCCTGGTTTCCCCCCTGAATTTCACCATGGCCTTCTCCCTGCGGCCAACCCTGCGTTGGGAATCGGTTTTTGGAGCTGATAGATATAGCGTGGCAATCTATCACTGGTCAGAAAACGGAGACCCACCGGAAGTTATTATGGAACGGAATTATCTCGATCCTGAAGACACGCAAGTTCCAGATAATCCTGAAATGCATGAGTTTAGATTTGAGAATAATCTTCCGATTGGCCCTACCAAAGAGGAGTCTTTATTCCTGTGGCAGGTAGAGGCGGTTGGAGAATTCTCGCATTCGCTAGGTACCAGTTTATACGGTGAGTTCCAAATTCCTCCCCTTGGATTACCTTTTCAAATGCCTGAGTTTCCTGATTTGGAGCAATATTGGAACGAATACGACGATGAAATTTACCACTGGAGCGAGGTTTGGGATCTGCCACCCAATATATTTAAAGCAGTCTTAGCTTCGGAAAGTGGAAACATGCATGTCTGGTTTGGTATCAACCCTGAACGCGGGTTCTTATATGAAGCGAAACATGATGAAACAAACTGCTACCCAAATGGTTCCCCTGCAAATAACTACTGTGATGAATGGGATACATACTATGATTATTTCAAGGATTTTTTCCTGGCTGATGTATCGATACCAGATATCTTGCCCGCTGACAATACATACTTGAAGGTAAAGACTCCCTCTATCCCAACTATGGTAGGAGACCCATTGTTTGCGGAATTATCGAACTGGAAGGCAATGGCTTCATACACTGGCTGTACTGGGTTCCCGGATCCTTGGGATTCGGATAATTTCTTTAATTGTGTATACGACTGGTATGACGGTCGTGAAAAAAAAGCTGAGTATCGTGTGATGTCCGGTTATGGTTTGAGCGGGATCAATTACTGGACCAATGTCCCTCTGCTTTATCCGAATGATCCGGATCATCTCTTACCCTATCAACCGGATCCTTCTGTCAAATATACTCCAGAAAGTTTATACACCGCGGAACTTAATATCCGCCTTGGCACCCAGATCCTGGGAAATAAACGCTGCTGGTGGCAGAATGCTGCCCATTCCCGTCCTCCCTTCGAAGATCCTGTTAGTGAAGCCCATGAATATCTCTCTGCAATAAACTACAAGGAAGAGGATTTTGAAAAGTGGCGCCAGGTGATCGCTGCTTATGCGGGTTATGGGTTTCACTATCCAATGTGGTATGGAAGCATCCTCCAGGTCGGAAGGGTGGAGTGGCGGTTTTTCGGTCAGGATAGTAATGGCAATCGTTATCCCGGCACTTACCCGGTAGATTTATCAGGATTTGATGATCTCGGAATAGAAGTTGGAGTGCAGATCGAGGACAGCCCGCAGCAGTGGTCCCAGGATAAGATCTACGGAGATTCAACTGGGGATGATACCTGGGATACGAAACTGAAACTTTGTCCCTACCTGGGATATTTCGATGATCCTCCAATCCCAGAGCCGGAGTTGAGTCTGATAGCTGGTGCCAAATCCCTGGATACCCAGGCTGCAAACAGCCTGGTGCTGGATGGGAAGGAAGTGGATTTTAAAAACGATGGAGATCCGGAATGGGTCCAGCTGGTCTTGGAAGGAGATCCTGAAACTCAGCTGCTCCACGCCGCCCTGATTCGAATCTACAATGATCAAACCCTTCAGGAGCTTGTCTGGGAGTCACCCCTGATCGATGGTGTTTCCCAATTTGGGCTTGGCAGTGTGGTGGAAAATCCTGTCACAGGGAAACAGCTTTATCTGGTGGAATTTGCTGACAGCCTGCACAGTTACAAAATACATTTTGTTGGGTGGGATGGATTTAAATTTACTTTTGTACCTTTTAGAGATCCGCTGGGATTTTCGACATTGAGTCCCGATCACCTGGTCAGTACCGGCGGCGGCGCTTTCTTCCAGCCAGACGGGTCGATAGTTGTGCTGAACCGGGGGGTGATACCGGCGGAGCAAACTGATTTTACAGTGTATGCTCCCAGCGGTTCAGGTTTCTATCAGGAACGCACCTATACTTACGACTCCACGGTAGAGGACACCACTCCGCCAGTAACCACAGCGGTGATCGAACCCTTGCCCAATCCGGCTGGCTGGAACACCACTTCTAGGGTGGTCTTAACAGCTGCAGATGATCAGGGGGTGGCTTTCCTGGACTATACACTCGCAGGAGCTTCCGGGGGAGAGACCCAGCGCAGTTACCTCAGCCAGGTATGGTTTCCACTGGACGAAGGAGTTTGGACTTTGCGCTACCAGGCCACCGATATCTACGACAACCCCGAAATTGAGGGAGAAATTGAGATCAAGGTGGATAAAACTCCGCCGGTGACGAGTGTACAGCTGCTTAGTTATCCCGGTCCATCTGGTTATCTCTCTAATGTGCTGGTGGTCGTAAATAGCGAAGACCCTTTGCTGGGGGACGGCTCACCAGGTTCTGGGCTGGCTCGAACGGAAATCAGCCTGGATGAGGGCATTACCTGGAACCCTTCACCTTCACCTTCTTATGTTAATCTTTCTGAGATAGGGGACTATATCGTTTGGGTGCGGAGTGAGGACAACGCCGGCAACCTTGAGACGCCAGTAATTAAAACCTTTGAGATTTTGCCCCACAGCATTACCCTGGAGGAGACGATAAGCCCCGTGGCTGATGAGGGAGATCTCCTGGCCATCGAGACCAGTTTCACCGATATCGATCACTCAGCCAGCCATACTGCTAAGGTACATTGGGATGATGACACACCCATCACAAATGCCCAGGTCGTGGAAGTGAGTCCGGGACAGGGCATCCTGCAGGCAGAACATGTTTACCAGGATAACGGTCTTTATGAAGCGTTCTGGTTGGTCAACAACAACCAGGGTGAGTTCTTGGTCAGTTACTTCCTGGTGACGATAAACAACCTGCCGCCTGAAGTGGAAGCGGGAGAAGATCTAAATGGGGGGTCAGGTGAGGAGCTTCCCTTCAGCGGTTCATTCACTGATCCAGGAGAGCTGGACACCCATACCATCATCTGGGATTTTGGGGATGGGGAGAGTGAGGGTGGTACTCTCACTCCTGGGCATGTATATAACAATATGGGAAGCTACACCGTGACCCTGACTGTGACTGACGATGACGGCGGCGTGGGAACCGATACCCTGACTGTAACCGTCATTAACAAGCCGCCGCAGATAACTCTGGGTGGAGACGCTACAATTAGTGAAGGTGAATACCTCACCCGCGCTGGAAGTTTCACTGATCCCGGATCGGAAAGCTGGACCGGGGAGGTGGATTACGGCGAGGGAGCTGGTTTCCAACCACTTACCCTCAACCCCGAGGGAAGTTTTGACCTCAATCACCTTTATCCTGATGACGGGAATTACACCGTCACTGTCCGGATCACCGACGAGTTGGATGCTGCAGGGGAGGATTCCTTCCAGGTGATTGTGAATAATATCGCCCCCGAGGTGACTTTAAGCGGGGAAAGCTTACTGTCCGAAGGGGAGACTTTCATTGGGGCCGGCTCCTTTATTGATCCCGGGGCTGACAGCTGGACCGCCACGGTCGACTACGATGACGGGCAGGGCCCCCAGGCCCTGATGCTGACGGAGCAGACTTTCACGCTCGAGCATCTCTATCCGGAGGATGGGATTCCTGCTGTGACTGTTTGTGTGACCGATGACGACGGCGGGGAAGGGTGCGCCGCGTTACCACTGACGGTGGAAAACCTACCACCCAGCGTGGAGGCAGGGGAAGACATAACTGCCGAGACCGGGGAAGTTGTGACTTTCTCTGGATCCTACTCCGATCCCGGGGTGGAGGATACGCATACAATCAGCTGGGACTTCGGTGATGGAGAGACTGAGGGAGGAACGCTTACACCAACCCATGTTTACCCAACACCCGGGACTTACACCGTCACCCTGACCGTAACCGATGATGAGGGTGCCGCGGGGAGCGGCAGTTTATCAGTGGTAGTCATTCAGTCACAGTCGGAGAACCTGATAGTGCTCAATGATTGGCGGAGTGATAACTGCCTGACGCTGGACCTGGAGACGGGTGCTTACAGCTGGTATGCAGATGGTGGAGAGGTGTATACCGGGACATTGACGCTGGTAGAACGAGGGCAGGTGGTGCTGTTACGCAGTATTCCGGATGACCCTCAGTACCTGCGAGGTTTGCTGCTGTTGCGCCCGGAGATGGGCACCGCCAGGATGTGGGTGGGAAGCTGGTTCCGGGGCAGGTGGTTCACCATTTTTGATCGAGATTTTACAGAACCGACTGTGTGTCAGTAGGTAGTATTTACTTATTAGTAAGAAGTAAGTAGATTGGAATGAGAAGGCC
>JBARSJ010000180.1:0-1863 GCA_049644685.1 Anaerolineales bacterium | reverse complement strand
GTATAAAGTATATCCGGGATGCCCCAAGGATTTGTATATCCTCCAACTCCCGGTTTCTCAACAAATCCAACATTTTCCTTTTGAAAAAATATGGTTTCATTGAAATCTTCATCGGTTTCAGAAGCCATGTCTATCAATATTATTTTCACAATCCATTCTGTTTTTTTTCTCTCCCTCTTTCGTATAAAGAACCTGCTTTCATCAACATAGATAACTGGACGTTGCCCAATTTTTATCTCATTGATGAAGTCTCCACTCTTATCAAACTTGGCAAGTTTCATACCTCCAGTGATATACAATTGATTATTTACGAAGAATGGATTGAGGAATTGAAAATTTGTGAATTCACCTGGCCCTTGTCCTTGTCTAATTAGATTTCCCAAATACGTGTTATCAGAATCAAACCTATGAACCTCTGAGCCGTTAGGATTGTAGAGCATCACTTCACCATCTTTATCTCTTTTAAAACGAATCCACCGGAGACCAAAATCCTCTTCTTCATATGGATTTATTTCTCTTTTTCTTTCAATTTGGAGTGAGATGTTTCCATTCAACGGTTGCTCAGGGTTCATCAGGTATAAAATTCCGTCAATCATTTCTTTCTGTACTTGCTTATCAATGTCACTCCCAGTACACCCAAACATGAAGAGCAACAATAGAAGACTAGTAACTGAAAATACTTTATTCATCTTCCCTCCAATTTCCTTCGCTCCTCGGCTCTTTGGCTTCCGGGTGGGGTGGGTTAGTAATTGATACTGTCATATTTAGCTATTTAATTGTAAACTCAACCGAGTATTTTCGAACATGTGGGAACGGTTCCCAAAATTCAAGGTAAAAATTACCCTCCCCATCTATGCGCACTAGCCTTCCGACCCAGTCAGGAAAATGTTGAATCGAAGTAAAACTGATTAACCAATTCCCGCTTGTATCGAAAACATCGAAATAACTTACAGAAGGATCTTTGGCCCTATCACAGATTACATACAAAAGCTTGCCATCAGGGAAGGTCACTAAAGATTTTGTAAACACAGAAGTATGGATAAGACCAGTATCAACATTTGAGGGAGGCTTGACAAAAGAGGCTTCTCGAGCAAAGCGGGCAATTAATTCTCCTTGCGGTGTAAATTTTCTAATGTCATAAGGAGCATAAAAGGCATAATAGATATTGCCATTTCTGTCTCTGCAAAGTTCTCCTGATCCTCCAATTTTCACAAATTGCTCAGTTAATCGCCGATTTCTGCAAAACACAGCCTCGAGTTCGCCATCATGGATGCTATATTTAAATACCCTGTGATCTCCGGTTTCAAGGACTCCCCCTGTGACGAAAACACTGCCATCGCTTCCGGCTGCAATTGTAGAGGGTTGAATTTTCGAGGTAATAATTTTTACGGGGGTTCCCTCTTGATCGAGGACTGTGATCCGTCCCTGAAAATTATCTGAAATATATAGGTGATTATCAATACCAATATCAAAGAAAAGGGGATTTTGAAATTCTCCTGGCCCTTGACCCCGTTTCAATTGAAAGCTCTTCATGTAAGCCCCATCTGGAGCGTATTTCTCGATTATTGAATTTTTCCTATCTAGAATATAAACATTGTTCTCGTCATCAATTCTTAAATCGTTTACTCCAGCAAACATATAGTGGTCTGAATCCAAGTCCTCAGTGCCAATTTTCAGAAGCTCTTTAGTCACAACAGTGTGGCTATCTGCCCAAGATGCAATTGAAGAAACTAAGCTTGGATCTCCGCTTTCGCTTTTAGGTTCTCTTTCAGCCAAACATGCGGTGAATATTAATACAAAAACAATAAGCAGTCTTTTTCTAGTACACATGTCAGTCTCCATGCTAAGGAAAAAAGTTAGAAC
>JBARSJ010000179.1:0-36471 GCA_049644685.1 Anaerolineales bacterium | reverse complement strand
GATCTGAGAGATGGATTGGAATATGTCCGTTATGCTGAGGAGAAGGGTTTTGACGCAGTTTGGCAGGCTGAATCCCGTCTGGTGAGAGATGCAATTGTACCCATGGCAGCTTACGCAGCTGTAACCGAAAAAATAAAGATCGGGTCTGGGGTGATCAATAATTGGACCAGAAATATTGGTTTGCTGGCATCTACCTTTCTTACCCTGGATGATCTGGCTCCCGACCGCATGATCTGCGGAATTGGTGCCTGGTGGGATCCGCTGGCAGAAAATGTGGGTATTGACCGCAGGAAACCACTGACAGCGATGAGGGAGACAGTGGAGATCATGCGTCGATTGCTTAACATGGAAAATGTTACCTTTGACGGGGAATTTATTCAGGTAAAAGATATCGAATTAGATGTTGTTCATGGACGGAAAGAACCCCGCAATGTTCCGATCATGATTGGGGCCACCGGTCCCAAAATGCTGCAGCTCGCCGGTGAAATCTGCGATGGGGTAGTGATGAATTATTGTGTTCCGGTTGAGTATAATACGATGGCCCTGGAAAACATAGAAATCGGAGCCAAAAGGGCAGGTAAAACGCTGGATGATATTGACCGGCCGCAGCTGGTTGTCTGTTCTGTTGCTGAGGATCATGATCAGGCATTTGATTACACTCGGGAGTTATTGACTCAATATCTGGCCCAGCAGCCGCATATTGCTCTGGCTTCCGGCGTTTCCAATGATGTCGTAGCTGAGATCCAGTCCATCTTAGGTTGGCCTGCCACCCATGAGCAGATCCAGGCTGCGAAACACCTGGTTACTGACGATCTCATTCACCGCATTACTGCCTCGGGAACTCCGGATGAGGCGCGGGCGAAAGTAGAGCAATACCGGGAAAACGGCTGCACAACGCCCATACTTTATCCTGTGGGTGGAGATGTAAAACTTCTGGTGGATACCTTTGCAGTCAAGTAAGTTGGGTTTGTCACAGTCCTGGATGAAGGTTTTCTTCTGGATTTGAGCTTTCACTCCAGGGCTCCAAAGATGAGGAACTAATTATGATCATTGAATACCACCGCCCAAAAACTATTGAGGAAACGATCTCCTTATTATCCAGAAAGGATCCCTGTACGGTAGTCTTGGGGGGTGGGTTATACCTGAATGAGAAAGTGAAAACCCCGATTGCGGTTGCTGACATTCAAAGTTTAGGTTTGGATGCGATTGAAACAAAAGGAAATAAACATATCCTGGGAGCCGGGGTAAAACTGCAGCAGATGATCGATTTGGATCAGCTTCCTCCAGCTCTGATCAGCAGCATAAAACACCAGGAAACATATAACCGCAGACAGGTAGCTACTCTGGCAGGAACGGCAATCACTGCCGATGGTCGTTCTCCAATCCCCGCCGTATTATTGGCATTGGATGCTGAGTTAGAGATGATTGGGAAAAACAATCAAAGCGAAATGATTCATCTGGGAGATTTTCTTCCTTTACGGGAAAAGAAGTTAGAGGGCAAATTGGTCACAAAGGTCATCATTCCCTCCAATACAAAAACAGCCTATCATTATGCCGCGCGATCACCAGCTGACAGACCAATCATTGCAGTTGCAGTTTCTCAATGGCCGTCAGGCAGAACAAGGGTTGTGCTGGCCGGGTACGGCGATCAACCAGTCATGGTGCTGGATGGTCCGGAAGCGGGAGGGGCTGAAACCGCCGCGAGGGATGCCTACAGTCAGGCTGATGACCAGTGGGCGAGTGCTGAATATCGAGCGGATGCAGCAGCTGTTCTTGTCCGCCGGGCCCTCAATCAAATTGCTGAGAATAACTAAGGAATAGATAATGATGTTGAATCTTGAACTTAATATAAATAAAGAGACTTATCAAGTTAGCGCATATCCCGGAGAACGCCTTTTCACTGTTCTGAGAAGATTGGGATTCAGAAGTGTGAAATTTGGTGATGAACATGGGAAATCCGGGGCAGATACAGTCTTAATGGATGGGAAACCGGTGAATTCCTATCTGCTGTTAGCAGCTCAGGCAGAGGGGCATGAATTAGAAACGATTGAGCTGATGGGAGATCATCCTCACTTGGGTTGGAAAGAATCCCGCGGACTCCACATTCTGCAGCAGGAGTTTGTAAAAACTGGGGCGATCCAGTGTGGATACTGTACTCCTGCGCAGCTTCTGACAGCAAAGGAATTGTTATCCCGGGAACCTGACCCGACCGAGGAACAGGTCAGGGATGCAATTTCCGGGGTTCTGTGCCGCTGTACAGGGTATAAAAAACCTGTTGAGGCGGTTCTCAGAGCTGCCGCAAGAATAAGAGGAGTTGAGGTTCCTCCAATTGAGGATCCTATAAAAGCTCCACCAGAATGGATTAATAGCCCATTCGATGATTCCATTCCTCAGGAAAAGACCATTCAGGGTGTTGATGGTACAACCTTGACGGCTGAAAAAGTGATCACAACACTAAAAGTGAGTACTAAACCGGAAGATTGGCAGCAGGTTGGAAAACCCAAAGTGAAAGTTGACGCAGTGAAACTGGTCCAGGGTAAACCTGCCTTTGCAGCTGATTTTGAGCGCCGGGATATGTTGTATGCCAAGGTTCTCTTCAGCCCTCACGCTCATGCCTGGATCAAGTCTATCCGGACCGAGAAAGCACTGGAGATCCCTGGAGTAGCTGCAGTCCTGACTCACAAGGATCTGCCGAGGATCGCTTACTCAACTGCCGGGCAGTCTGATCCAATTCCAGGTCCGCTAGATTGTTTTTCCCTCGATAAAAAAGTCCGGTTTGTGGGAGACCGGGTAGCTTTTGTCGCCGCGGAAACTGAGGAAATAGCAGAAAGAGCATTAAAAGAAATTGAAGTTGAGTATGAATTACTGGATCCAATCCTTGATTCCCGGGAATCAATGAAACCAGGGGCGCCAGTAATCCATGACGAAAAGGAATATGTCAACTTTGCTGATTCCGATCCCGAAAAAAACCTGGCTGCCGAAATCAGGATTGATATTGGCGATTTGGAGCAGGGGTTTAAGGATGCCGATCACATCTTTGAAGCAGAATATGAAGTGCCCAAGGTGTCGCCAGCGCATATTGAACCACACGCTGTGGTTACCTACTGGGATGAGGATGATCGATTGGTGATTCGAACCAGCACCCAGGTTCCATTTCATGTGCGGAGGATGATCGCGCCGGTTATTGATTTGCCGATAAAGCGTATCCGGGTCATTAAACCCCGGATTGGCGGTGGATTTGGCGGAAAACAGGAAATGCTGATTGAGGATGTTGCTGCCCATTTAACCATTGCTACTGGAAGACCGGTTCAGTTTGTCTATACTCGGGAGGAAGAGTTCATTGCTTCCCGGACCCGCCACCCGATGCGGATCCGAATGAAAACAGGTGTTAAGAAAGATGGCACGATGACAGCTAATGAGATGTATGCCTTGAGTGACACAGGCGCAAACGGCGCTCATGCGCTGACGGTTACCGGGAACACCGGGCATAAGGCAATGGCACTTTACGTAGGGAGTGGTCCTTACCGGGAGTCTCCAAATATCCGTTTTTACGCCGACATCGTATATACCAATACACCCCCCTCTGGCGCATACCGTGGTTATGGTGTTCCGCAGGGTTACTGGCCTTTAGAACGGCATATGGAAAAAATAGCTCATGAACTTAATCTTGATCCCCTTGAGTTCAGGATGAAGAATGCGCTTCAAGCAGGGGAAATTCATCCTTTCAGTGCCGCCTGGAGCGAAGGTCGGGACCCGGTACCGGAAATTATTCAGACTAACGGGTTAGACGAATGTGTCTCACGGGGAAAGGCAGCCATAGGCTGGGAACAGAAGGTGAATGACAAGAATTGGCAGGATGTTCCCGGGAAACCATATTTGAAACGCGGCTTGGGAGCAGCCCTGGTAATGCAGGGTACTGCCATCCCCTACTTGGATATGGGCGGGGCAAGTCTGAAATTAAATGATGATGGATCATTCAACTTACTGGTTGGTGCGACAGACCTGGGAACCGGGTCAGATACGGTTCTGGCTCAGATGGCAGCGGAAATTCTCGGAGTCACACTGGAGGACATGATCGTATATTCTTCAGATACTGACTTTACACCTTTTGACAAGGGGGCATATGCTTCCAGCACTACCTATATATCGGGTGCAGCTGTCGTAGACGCTGCCAATAAGGTTGCAGACAGTCTGAGGGCCCGGGCAGTACTCATTTTAAAATCCAGATCAGGGAAATCAGATTTTAATCCTGATGAAATTGAATTGTCCAATTGCTGTGCGATAGCGCCAAATGGACAGGCGGTTTCCCTGGAAGAAATCGCTCTGCACTCCCTGCATCACGCCAACCAGGAGCAAATTATGGCGGTTGGATCGTTCGTGTCTCCTGTATCTCCACCGCCGTTCGCAGCCCAATTTGCTGAGGTGACAGTAGACTTGGAGACTGGGCAGGTAGTAGTTGACCGCCTGGTAATGGCCGTAGATGCCGGTGTGATTGTAAATCCGGTGACTGCTTCCGGGCAGGTTGAAGGGGGTATGACTCAGGCTTTGGGATATGCTGTTTCTGAAGAAATGATCTATGATGAGCTGGGAAGAGCCCGGGAGAAGGATTTCAGAGACTATCATATCTTTGAAGCTCACGAAATGCCGGTTCTGGAGACTTTGTTCATTGAAACCTTTGAACCATCCCACCCCTTTGGTGTGAAAGCAGTAGCAGAAATACCTATGGATGGTGTTGCACCTGCTGTCGGAAACGCGGTGTTTAATGCCTGCGGGGTAAATATCGATCAGAATCCGGTTACACCAGAGAAGGTCTGGCAGGAATTAACTGGAAAAAAATAGGCAAATGTGCCAGAAAAATCACCCAGGAAGACCGTTTTCCTGGGTTTTTTTGATGGGAGCGAATTTTGTTGAATAAGCGGTATTATCATCAATCTGTTATAATCTAATAATTGTATAACAATCGTTAATATTAGCTTTTGGATCAATATTTAGACTAGAAATTGGGTGGGAAATGTCCATGGAGAAGATTACCTATGTGATAGGGCACGTAAACCCTGATACCGATTCCATTGCATCCGCGATTGGATATGCCTGGCTGCTTCGAGAGCGGGATGGGATGAATGCGGTTGGAGCCAGAGCTGGATCAATAAATCCGCAAACAGCATGGGTGCTGGAACGTTTAAAATTAGACGCTCCCTGCCTATTGACAGATGTCTCTCCCCGTTTTGAATCTGTAACGCAAAAAATTGATACAACCAGCCCGGACAAACCATTAAGGGATGCCTGGGATATTGCCAGTAGAACTGGCGGTGTGGCGGCTATCGTAAATGATGACGGTACACCTTACGGTTTGATTACCGGATTAACCTTGTTTTCCTTTATGGCAGAGCTGGTAGGCCCTCATCTGAAACGGCAGGAAATGAGCATTGCTGAATTATTGGAAATGCCAAGTCTGGAAGCGGCAGATACAGGGGTACCCCATTTTAAAACAGGAAGCCGCATCCGGGATTCAATAAACCGGATTTTACGAGAGGAACGCTCCAACTTCTTTGTTGTGGATGATGAGGGAAAATACCTGGGACTCTCCCGCCAGCGGGATATCCTGAATCCGCCCCGGGTCCGGGTTGTGCTTGTTGATCATAATGAAAGCGAACAGGCAGTCGGAGCCCTGGAAGAGGCTGAATTGCTGGAGATTATTGATCACCACCGGCTTGGAAATCCCTTTACCCGGGCAACAATCCGCTTTACAACCGATATTGTGGGCAGCACCAGCACAATCATCGCTGAGCGGATTTTAGAATCCGGATTGAGCGCCCCGGCAGAAATTGCTGGCATACTGCTTTCGGGAATATTTTCAGATACATTGTTTTTTACTTCTCCAACGACAACTGACCGGGATCAGAGAGCAGCAGAGCGGTTGGGCCGCTGGGCTTTTGCGGGGAACAGCCCCCTGAAAGGGGAGACCACAGAATCCTTTGGCGAAGCCGTACTTAAAGCCGGTGCCGGTATCTCCACCCGGGATCCGGATGAAATCGTAACCACTGATACTAAAACCTATTCTTCCGGTAATTTTAATTTTGGAATTGCCCAGGTGGAAGTAACTAACTTGGATCGGGTTAATAAACATTTGGATGACTTGGAAAAAGCCCTGGAACGTCTGCGGGTGAACAGAGCTTTGGACTTCACTATATTAATGGTGACAGATGTAGTTCAGGGATCAAGCCAATTGATCATCAACAAACCTCCGCCAAATTTAGATGATTTGCCTTATCCAGGCAGTCCGGATGGAACCCGTTTTGCAAAGGGGGTAGTTTCCAGGAAGAAACAGCTTTTGCCGGTAATCTTAAGCTTGTTGGAAACCTGATCCTGATGAACGGGATTTCCCATGAATGAAGTACTTGCTTCTTTAGCAGAGATAGCCCGCAGGGGAACTACAGGCGCCCTTTGTACAATTATTAGAACCAAAGGGTCCACCCCGAGAAAAGAAGGCAGCAAGATGCTGGTTTATCCCGACGGAAAAATAGTGGGTTCAATCGGCGGAGGTGAGATCGAAGGCAGAGTTATTCAGGAGGCGGTCGACTCACTGCAATCCGGGGAGTCAAAGATACTATCATATGACCTTGTTAACTCGGAAAAAGGTGATCCGGGTATTTGTGGAGGAATGTTGGAGATTTTTATTGATCCGCTGAAACAGCCTGAGGATATCGTGGTTGTGGGTGGTGGACACGTCGGCCGGGCAGTTGTCTTCTTAGCGAAGTGGATGGGTTTCCGGGTGACTCTCTCCGATGACAGGAAAGAGTTTTGCTCATCTGAATCTGTGCCCGAGGCAGACGATTATATCCACTGCAAACTTGAGGATTTACCCTCAAGGTATGATTTTTCTGGTCAAACAGCAGTTGTCTTGGCTACCCGGAATAACAAGGTAGATATCACCGGGCTCCCGGAAATCCTGGCTGAGCCATCAGCATATATTGGAGTTATCAGTTCTCAAAGAAGGTGGAAGTTAACCAAGAAACAATTAATTGATTCTGGTGTTAATAAAGATAAGCTGCGCCGGATCCACGCCCCAATAGGTTTGGACATTCAGGCAGATACACCGGAAGAGATTGCTATGAGCATAATGGCGGAAATTTTACAGGTGAAACGGGGAGGAACAGGAGCTTCCCTTTCCACCAGGAAATAACCAGGTTTGATCAGAAACACGTCGGAGAATTTTGTTATGTGGCAAGAGTACGTCAACGCAGTTTCAACTGAACAGGTGCTCAATATTCTGGCTGATGTAAAGAATCAGGCCCGGATCATTGCTGGAGGTACTGATTTAGTCCTGGAAATGCGTCAGGGAAACCATCAGGAAATCCAGACGCTAATTGATATCTCACGGATAAAAGAGTTCAGCTATATCACCCTGGACGGAGAAGATCGTATTCACCTGGGACCTGCGGTTACTCACAGTCAATGTGTTGCTTCAGAGTTAATCCGCAACCATGCAATGCCGCTCGCTTTAGCTTCCTGGGAAATTGGCGCACCACCGATCCGGAATACTGGAACGATAGTTGGCAATCTTGTGACTGCATCACCGGCGAATGATACCATTGTGCCGTTAATCGCGCTGGACGCTGAACTGGTTCTGCAATCTCTGGAAGGGCAGCGGATAGTGTCCTTGAAGGATTTTTATACTGGTGTAAGAAAACACGTATTAAGGTCCAATGAAATTGTCCGGGATGTGATCATTCCCAAAATGAGCCCTCAGCAGCGTGGGGTTTATTTAAAACTTGGACTTCGAAAAGCCCAGGCAATTTCCCTGGTAAACATGGCAGCTATACTTACCATGGAAGGTGATCTGATCAGCGACGCCCGGATAACCCTCGGCGCAGTTGCGCCTACTATAATCCATGCAGAGGAAGCAGAAAAATACTTGATTGGGAAGAAGCTGTCCACTGAAATCATTGCCGAAGCTGCAAATCTTGCAATGGACGCAGCCTGCCCCATCGATGATATCCGGGGATCTGCTGCCTACCGGCGGGAGATCACCCGTGTCCTTGTGAAGAGAGGCTTAACTACATTATTAAATGGTGAGCAGGCAGGTCGGCTGCCTGAAAATCCTGTCCTGCTGGGGGGTAAAACGGCTGAAAACAACCTGGCTGTTTTAGAGAACAAGCCGCTTATTTCGGGTAAAGACCCGATCATCACTCAAATCAACGGAAAAGAATATACCTTTGAAAAAGGGCATGAAACAACTTTAGTTCATCTTTTAAGGGATTATGCCGGCCTGACAGGGTCAAAAGTTGGCTGTGAAGAAGGAGAATGCGGTGCCTGCACTGTCTTCCTGGATGGAAAAGCAGTAATGTCTTGTTTGGTTCCAGCGCCGAGGGCTCACCGAGCCCAAATTATCACGGTTGAAGGATTAGCTGATGAAGACCATCTTCATCCGGTTCAGGAAGCTTTCATCGAAGAAGGTGCAGTTCAGTGCGGATACTGTACACCCGGGTTTATCATGTCTGCCGCCAAACTATTGGAAGAAAATTCTCAACCCTCCCAAACTCAGATCCACACGGCGATCTCTGGAAATTTGTGCCGCTGTACCGGTTATTATAAAATTGTCAGTGCAATTGAAAAAGCTAGTCAAAAAGAAGGTGCTTAAATGGGACGATATCAACAGTACCAAAGGGATATCAAAGACGCGGAAGAAGGTGTCCACCCAATCTGGCGGGGAATTGGGTTCTTGTTGATGGGATTGATAGCAATCATGTCTTATGCCGGGGCAAATTTGCTTGTAGAAAGGAATAAAATCAGGGGATGGGTTGCAGTTCCCTACGAACTTCAAGGAGGTGTATCATGGGCTCCCGATTTGTATGCGGAGCTGGTTGTTATGCTTTTCTTGATGATGATCGGATTCGGCATCATGACTATTATCTATTCCGTGGTATATAAAGTCACTCGTCCCCGGGATATCTTTAAACTCCTGAAATAAAACCCTGTGGGAGGCAGCAGAGAACCTGTCCTTAAACATAGAAACCATCAGGCTTGCTTTTATATATGCCGTTTAATATTCGTTATTACCTGACTTATTTTTATTACAGTTTTTTCCGATCGAAAGGAACACCGGGAAAGTTATCCGTAAAGCGGATTTTCCTGCTGTTATTCCTTTTTTTTGCATATCCAATCTGGAATATTTATATTCGCCTTGGATATTATCTTGATAATTTGTTTTTTTCCGAATTTAAACAAGTTCAATATTCAGATCCGGTTTTTATTATTGGAAATTACCGTTCTGGATCTACATTCTTGCACCGATTATTACTTCGTGATCAACAGTTTACCTGCCTGAAAGCCTGGGAGATATATTTTTCTCCCGCAATAACTCAGCGATGGTTTATACGCCTGCTCAATCGGATAAGCCGTCGAATCGGAAATCCAATAGGTAAATTTGTGGCTGCTTTTGATCAATCCCTGAATGGTATTTACGCAATGCATGAAACCGGGATGTTTACCTTTGAGCAAGATTCCCAAGTGTTTTACCATAGCTGGTCCTCCTATAATTTATTCGCACCATTTCCTTTTCCGGAATTGGCCCAAAAATATATATACTATGACCAAAAGGTTCCAGAAACACGACGGAGAAAAGAGTTTACTTATTATCGGGATGTTTTAAAACGACAATTGTTTCTGAACCCCGGAAAACAATACATCTCTAAGAATCCAGATTTCTCGCCTGCTGTTGAAACGATAAAAGAGTTTTTTCCGAACGCAAAATTCATCAATCTCGTCCGGCCTCCAGAGCAGATGATTCCTTCCACGGTTAATCTTTGGGCAAATAACTGGAGAGCGTATGGATCCCCTGAAGAACTTTTTCCTCTGGTGGACACCCTCCAGGAACATGTCAAACATTGGTACCAATATCCTCATCAGCGGTTATCGAGCTTACCTTCGGATCGCTATCTGGTAGTTGATTTTGAAAGATTAGTCAGCAATCCAAAAAGGGAAATTGAACGAATTTATCAACAATTTGGATTTGAATTCTCTGCCGAGTATCATAAAATAATGGAAGAAGAGACAATTAAATCAAGGAATTTTACCAGCGGTAATTCTTATTCCCTCCCTGAGATGGGATTGGACATTGAAGAACTTAAACAGCAATATAAACCAATTCTAGAGAGCTACAATTTGAACCTCCAGGGACGGGAGGATTACACTGAAAGAACCTGAGGGTTAACCTTTATGGAAAGAACCGTACCATATACTGCTTCAGAGGAAGTAGAACTTTATCTCCGGACATATTATTCGCTTTTACGGACATCGGATGCTGTCCAGATCCGCACTTTAGAGGAAGTTCACTCCGGAATGAACTCGCTGCTTCACCAGCATGCCAGGAATCGTGCTCCCGACATGACTGCCTTTATCTATGCCTTATTAAGACTCCCAGATTGTGTAAGAGAAACCAAAGAGATCGTTCTGGGTCAGAGCGGCACAATCTTCCGGGAAGCGGGGATGGGTGATGTCTGGTCCTGGGAACAGGTCAGTGGGAACGCTCGACGCAGGCGCTGTTTTTTCAACTCGGAAAAACAAACCCTTGCCTGTATTGTTGCCAGCCGATCGGATATAGACGATGTCATTCCTTTGCTGACCGCCTATCAAATCGAGTGGAATAAACTCCACCGGCTGCTGCAGCATCTGCCGGATGATATTGAACTTTCAGAAGCGCATAAACAAAGCGATACCTGGTATAAACTTGCCGAAAATTTAATGATGTCTGTCAGCGATCTCTCCCGCTGGCGGGCGATCTGCGGGATTGATTTTGTAAATCGTGTTCAGGAAATTAAAAACTGTGAGCGCTTTTTCCAGGTGCAATTATTAAACGGCTCACTGATCGAGTACAACCGGGCGACCAATGCCTGGTGGAGTGTAATTGCTGAGAGAGTACCCGATCTGCTGACCCAGCCGATTTACTTCATATCCAGTAACACACACAGTTTTGTAAACCTCTTATCAGGTTTTGCCTTAAAGAACGAGAAGGAAATAAATCAATATCTCATTGACACGGACCAGCAGGAATTACTTGATGAGTGGCGTCAGATCCAAACTCATGATGTGCCCTCAAGCCGGGAAAATTTCTGGTATTACGCATTAAAAAAATATCTCCAGCAACCCAATTCGGGAAAGATTTTCGACCGCAGAAACGACCATGAAGCTGACTGCGGTATACAGAGGATTAATAGTGAACACTCCTTTGATGTGGATGCTCAAGTCATCCGTATCTCAGAACTTAAGCCGGAGTGGATAGATGAAAGGGTTAAGAGTGATCTGGGCGATCTGGGATTTTTGAAAAACAGCAATGCGCTGATTTTAAATATAGATTACCCGCTGGGACTGGCTGCGTACAACATTCTGATGGAAGTGGCCGAAAATGCGGGAAAAGTCCTGGGTGTTTACAGTCTTGGAAAAGCAGCAACATTGAACGGAGTGGTCGGTGATGTCATGATCCCTTATGTGGTTCATGATGAACATTCGAGAAATACCTATTTATGTCCTAGAGCGTTTGAAGCCAGGGATGTGAGTCCTTATTTGGTCTACGGGACAGTGCTTGACAATCAAAAAGCGGTAACTGTCAGGGGAACATTCCTTCAAAACCGCTTATATATGGATGTCTTTTACCGCGAAGGGTATACTGGCATAGAAATGGAAGCAGGTCCCTATCTTTCTGCTGTATATGAAATGTTCCGCCCAACCCGCCATCCGATAGATGAAATTGTAAATCTGGATCGGGCGCCATTTGACCTGGGCATACTCCATTATGCATCTGATCGTCCCCTGAGTAAGGGAAAAAATCTGGGCGCTGGTACGCTTTCTTATTATGGGATGGATCCGACTTACGCCTGTTCGGTGGCGATTATCCGCAGGATCATTAAGTTGGAAAAAAATCGGCTCCTGGAATCGAAGTAGGGAAGATATAGATATAGTGAAAGATTCAAATATTAACTCAATTGGAAAATCTATTCACCGGATCGATGCCTTGGATAAGGTTACCGGAAAGGCTGTATATTCAGGTGATTTGAACCGTCCTGATCAACTTCAGATGAAAATCCTCTTTGCAGGGCGTCCCCATGCCGTTGTTAAGTCCATCAAAATCCAACAGGCTTTGAAGCTGGATGGAGTTGTTCTGGTCTTAACCGCAGCAGATGTTCCGGTCAATGAATATGGATTGCAGATTGCTGATCAGCCCGTTTTATGCGGTCCCGGTTCTAGCATCCCCTATGCCGACCGGGTCCGGTTTATCGGCGACCAGGTTGCAGCAGTAGTTGCTGAATCAGAAGAAATTGCATCTGCCGCCTGTGATTTAATCGAGGTGGAATATGAGACCCTTCCCCCGGTTTTGGACCCTTTTGAGTCGTTCAAAGAGGGTGCTTTGCTGCTGCATCCGGATCAGGAGTCAAATATTTATGAATCCTACCGGATTCGAAAAGGTGATGTAGAGAAGGCCTTTCAGGACGCTGATTTAATTATAGAAAGCGAATATCATACACCAGTCCAGGAGCATGCCTATCTTCAGCCGGAAGCTGGAATTGCTTATTATGATGATCAGGACCGGGTCACGGTTGCCGCAGGCGGGCAGTGGGCACACGAAGAGCAGGAGCAGATTGCTCATTCATTAGGATTAGCCCTTGACCAGGTGCGGGTAATTCACCCTGCAATTGGCGGCGCTTTTGGAGGACGGGAGGATATTTCTGTTCAAATTGTCCTGGGTTTGGCTGTAGTCAGACTTCGTGAAATTGGAATAGACCGGCCGGTGAAAATTGTCTGGTCCCGGGAAGAATCGATTATCGGGCATCATAAACGGCATGCATATCAGATCAAAACCCGCTGGGCTGCAACCCGAGATGGAAAGCTGACCGCAGCTGAAGTGGATATTACAGCGGATGGCGGGGCGTACATGTACACCTCGAACAAGGTACTTGCAAATGCAACCATCAACTGCACCGGTCCCTATGATATTCCCAACATTAAAATTGATGCAAAGGCGGTGGCAACCAATAATGTCCCTGGAGGCGCCTTCCGGGGTTTTGGTGGTCCGCAAGGGACATTTGCGGCAGAAAGCCAGATGAGCAAACTGGCAGAAGCGCTGGACATGGATCCAGTGGAATTTCGTCTGAAAAACACACTAAAAAAGGATTCGTTGTCCTCAGTCCAGTCTCCTCTGCCGGGATTGGTGAATATCTCACAGGTTGTGGAGCGATGCGCGGAGGAATCTTACTGGAAGAAGATTGGAAAAAAATGGATAATGCAGAAAAAGCAATCCCAGGAAAGCAGCGGGGTTTATATGAGGGGAATTGGATTTGCCTGCGGGCTCAAGAATATTGGTTTTTCGGCTGGTTATCAGGAGAACGCCTGGGCAACGGTTGAGCTTCACGGCGCTAATGAAATTGAGGAAGTGATTGTTCGCCATGCCGCTGCGGAAGTAGGGCAGGGTACTCATACCGCAATCGTGCAGATGGCTGCTGATGCTGTTGGAGTTTCATTTGATAAAGTGCGCTTAATCAGTGCTGATACAGGAGAAACGGAAGATTCGGGAAGTGTATCTGCATCCCGGATGACATTCATGGCTGGCAACAGCGTTTATGGAGCAGCAATCAGCGCTTTAGAAAAGTGGAAAAACGAGGAAAGACCGGCAGCAGCAGCTTACCAGTACCTGGCTCCGAAAACGACTAAATTTGATCCTGAAACCGGGGCTTCTACTCCTAACTTTGCCTACGGTTATGTTGCCCAGGCCGTTGAAGTTGTGGTTGATACGGAAACCGGACAAATCACTGTGGAGAATATCATTTCGACACATGATGTTGGCCGGGCAATAAACCCCGACCAGGTTGTCGGGCAAATTGAAGGGGGAGTCATTCAGGCTCTCGGGTATGTCCTAACTGAGAATTTTATTCAACAAGGCGGTTTTGTTAAAACCGACAAATTGTCAACTTATTTGATCCCGACTATTCAGGATGTACCTCAGACTCTCAAATCAGTAATTATGGAAAATCCAGATCCGAACGGCCCCTGGGGAGCCCTGGGAATGGCGGAAATGCCCATTATTTCGCTGGCGCCTGCGATTACAGCGGCAGTGCATGATGCCATTGGAATCTGGTTTGACGATTTTCCATTAACCCCGGAACGTGTTTTACAGGGTTTGGGGAAGATCTAGAACTCACAGGTATACACCAATGTCCTATTGCAACGGTAAAGCATTTAGACGATTTTTATACAAATCTTTCCTCAAGAATAAAGGCACGCATTATAGATTAACATTAAAAAGGTTAGGAATCCTTTTACTGTCCCTGGTGATCTATCTACCGGCTGAATTTCTCATTTGGTCCGGATTGACCCTTGATGAGATATTCTATCCCACGTATCGTGAGATTGAGATCAAACAACCTGTTTTTATCATCGGTAATCCGCGCAGCGGCACGACCTTTTTACAGCGGTTATTGGCGATGGACTCTTACTCTTTTACCTCCATGAGGACCTGGGAGATTTTTGGCGCTCCATCAATCCTGATGAGAAAGGTTTTTCACTTTGCAGTCAAAATTGGCAGGGCAATCGGTGTGTCAATCTCGAGAAGAATTAAGAGACTGGAAAGCCTCTGGCAGGAAAGCGACGCAATTCACAGGTTGGCGATTCGCGCTCCTGAAGAGGATGAGAACCTTTTGATACACATCTTTTCCACAATGAAAATCTGGTCTTTTGCCGCTATGACTGATGAAGTATATCCTTATATATATCATGATGAAAAGATTTCCCCGGAAGAAAAAGAACGGATAATGGATTTTTACGAGAGCTGTATCCAAAGGCATCTGTTCAACAATGGGGGAGTTGAAAAACATTACCTCTCCAAGAATCCTAACTTTTCACCCATGATAGATACACTTCTATCGAAATTTCCGGATGCGAAGTTTATCTATCTGATTCGCAATCCCCTCAATGCAGTTCCTTCGCATATCAGCCTGAAAGAAAGAGAGTGGCAAATGCTGGGATCTCCCCTGGAGGAATATGCTTGCCGGGATTTTATTTTGGATTTAGCTGAGTATTGGTACAAATATCCTTTACAGAAACTCAGGGAACTTCCTGAGAATCAGGCAATTATTGTCAAGTTTGAAGATCTGGTTTCAGATGCTGAGGGTACTGTTAAAAAGATTTATGATCGTTTTGGATTCAAAATATCACCCGGGTATCTCAAAATATTGCTCTGGGAAACTATCCGGGCCAGGAATTATCAAAGCCAGCATGAATATTCGCTTTCAGAGATGGGGGTTGACCGGGAGCAGCTGAAGGAACGGTTTAAAGATGTCATGTTGGAATTTGACTATCACTAACAAGAGTGGGATCCAGAGTTAGGGCAAGAGATGAAGATAGTATTTACTTCGATATTCCGACCAGGATTGGGGGGAGGGGCGGGCAGGGTTGCCCATGAATTAGCCGGTCACTTTGCCCTGGAACATGATGTGGTCATGATCTGTCCTGCAGATAAGACCGGATATGAGAAGAGAGAAGAAGGTATAAGTGTATTTGGTATCCGGAGCGCTGGAGATGACGAGTTTCACATGCCGGACCTATCCGGCAGAACGGTTGGGGAGATCTTTGATTTCCTGAGTGAATATCAACCTGATATAGTCCATGCCCATGATCCTGCTCTCATCGGGCTGATCGGGCAGGTTTGGGCCCGAATGAATTTAGTGCCCTTTGTACATACTGCGCATATTTTACCTTCCAAAGCATTGGATTTTGGAACTATAGATGCATTAAATGTCCCCTTATTGAAAAGTTCTCTCAGCGAGTCGGTCATAGTTAGTGTTTTGAATAATTTCTATTTAAACTGTGATGCATTAATCGCCCTAAATCAATCGGCTTTGCAATCCATCCGGGAATTTGGGTTCCAGGACTCTATCTATGTGATTCCAAATGGAAGAGATTTAAAACATTACTCTCAATGTAAAAACGCAGACAATACAACAGACCAGAAAACACTTGTTTTTATTGGGTTCATGAATAAGCGGAAAAACCAGATTTATTTACTGAAAACGCTAAAAGAACTCCCGGCGAATTATATCCTGCGGTTGATCGGGAAACCTCTTAACCCCGAATATCTAAATGAGCTGGAAGAGTACTGCCACGAACACAGTCTTAAGAATGTTGAATTTGTTGGACAGGTTGGACATGATCAGATTCCAGATTACCTGGAAGGAGCACATGTTTTTCCCTCGGCCTCAAAAATGGAAGTCCAGAGTTTGGTTGTGATCGAAGCGCTGGCATCCGGAACACCAGTTGTAGGATTATCAAATGAAACCATCGATGAATTGATTGATGACGAAGTTGGCGCCTGGCTGGCCAAGGATAAAAAACCGGATGAATTTGCCCAGCAGATAGAGCGAATATGTAATTTGCGGGCTGATGAGTACCAGGTCATGTGCCAGACCGCTAGAGAACGGGTTGCCCATCTTGATTGGTCCAATACTGTTTATTCCACTGCTGAAGCATACCGGGAAATTCTTCAAACCAAACCTACAAGATCTGATGATGAAAGCGATATGCTAACCAGCCTGGTTTCTTTTCTGGCCATGGGAGATGTTAGAGATTATCTGCTGGATGCAATAGAGGAAACCAGACAAAGCCCGGGAGCAGAATCAGGTCTGCTGCCGCGGTTAAAAGTTCCTTCAGCTATCAAATCCTGGATACGAGTACCATCTTCTACCTGGTTGATTTCAGGAATTACCATATTGGTCTCAGTATTTGGTTATCTGTTTATGAAGGGCCAGGGAAAAAAGAAGAAATAGGTAATCTTTGCTGTCCTGGAAATAACCAGCATGATCAGATCCAGCTGGTTTTTTGCATTGGATTGATCCCTGTAATTTTCTCCTGACATCCGGGACTGATGAAGGGAACCTGTTGTATAATAATGGCTTGGCGAGATTTTACAGTAATAATTGGCATTCTAATGCCGTCGGAAAGATAGCTGAAATTCTCAGCGGCAGGATTCAGGCAGTATTTTATTGGGAGTGAATGATGGATGACTTTTTAACTAGAGGAAGCATTAAGGATCTTGATCCGAAATTGTCTGAGTTGATTCAGATTGAGGAAGAGCGACAATACAGGAGACTAATTCTCATCCCCAGCGAGAGCATGACGCCTAAAGCGGTTAGAAGAGCTCTCGGATCCGGTTTTCATAATATCTATGCTGAGGGATATTCATTTGATCTAACCGGGGGGTTAACTGAAGAAGAATTATTTGATTACGATAAACTGCTCACTGAATATCGGCGTTACTCTGATGACCGATACTATAAGGGAGTTGAGTATGCGGATATTCTAGAGGGACTCGCCGGACAGCGTGCAGCCCAAGCCTTCGCAACAAACGGGAAAACAGCTCTTGATATTTATGTCAATGTCCAGCCGCTGTCAGGTGGACCTGCCAACAACGCGGTTTATCATGGGTTGGTCAAGCTTGGGGACACAGTGATGGGGATGAATCTGCTGCATGGTGGGCATTTATCACACGGTTCCCGGGTAAACCGCTCCGGAGAATTTTACAACATTGTCTCTTACTCTGTGGATCCTGAGACAGAATTGATTGACTATGATGACGTTGAAAGGCTTGCTCTCCAGCACAAACCAAAAATGATCATCGCCGGGGTTTCCTCCTATTCCTGGCAGTTGGATTGGGCTCGTTTCCGAGAGATTGCAGATAAAGTAGGGGCATATCTGTTAGCTGATATTTCCCACGTTGCAGGATTGGTCGTTGCTGGCGAATATCCCTCCCCAATTGGACATGCCCATATAATTTCCTCTACTACCCACAAGACTCTGCTCGGTCCCCGGGGAGCAATCCTGATGAGTACTGACCTGGATATTATCAAAGCCATTGATCGGGCTGTTTTCCCTGGAGAACAGGGTGGCCCGCATGTTAATGTCTTTGGAGCGATGGCAATCGCTTTTAAACTGGCTCAGACAGATCAACATAAAAGATTGATGAAACAAATCGTCCTGAACTGTAAAGTTCTTAATGATCGTTTGGAAGAACGTGGGTTCAGAATACCATTTGGTGGAACAAATACACATCTAACAAACATTGATACAAAGTCCGTGAGAGGTAAAGATGATGCCTGGTTGAGCGGAGATTTGGCTGCCAGAATTTTGGATATTGCCGGCATCGTTACCAATCGCAATACCATTCCCGGTGATGTATCTGCTCTGAATCCTTCAGGTGTGAGGTTGGGTACTCCCTGGATTTCCCAGAGGGGATTTAAGGAGGAAGAGACCATATTACTGGCGGATATCATTGCTGATATTTTGTTTTCTTGTGAGCCATATTATCAGGGCAGGGCTTTGCGCGCCAAGGTTGATTTTAAAACCCTGGAGGACGCTAAACTTAAAGTCCGGGATCTGGCGGAAAGCGCCGGGATTGATTACAAACCAAAAAGACATGGATATCCCCATTTTTATTATCTGGATGATGAGGTAGACAAAGGAAAGATAACCTCTTCGTATATTATCAGCGGAGAAAAATCGAGAGAATTTTTAGATTACATAGTCAGCAGTGATATAGAAACGCTTGAGTGTGGAACGAATCAAAAGGCGATTCTATACACACCGGAAGGGAATATCCCTGCCATGATTACCTGTGATGAGCTGCGGAGTTTCCACCTCACAGTACCTGCAGAAAAATCAGGATTAGTTTTGACCTGGCTCCGGGCTGTCTCAGATGGTTATGTACGGGTAGATGAAGACATTTTGAGAAAAATCCCCGGACCGGTTATTGTCCGCGAATCCGACAGAGATTATGACTCCCTGGTTGAAGGGGATCCCTACGGTAAAGATAAGCCATTTTACCTGGGTATGGAAGAGGGCGAGGGGGAAGCCTTGCCTGATTTTGTCTGGAATGAGCCTGATGATCCGCCAATCAGGAAAACAGCGCTCTATGATCTGCATCTGGAACTGGGCGGTCGGATGGTTCCATTTGCTGGTTGGGAAATGCCAGTTCGCTATGATTCTGTTCTGGAAGAGCATAATGCAGTCCGCGAAAATGCGGGATTGTTTGATGTCACCCATATGGGTGTTTTCCAGGTAGAAGGACCGGATGCTATGGCATTTTTAGACAGCGTTGTGGGAAACGGTATTTCGTCTCTGAAAGTTGGAGAATCTGCTTACACTCATTATCTGGATCCTGATGCGAATGTCCTTGATGACACGCTGATCTATCGCCGGAGAGATCTGGAATACATGATGGTTGTCAATGCTTCCAATGATGCTAAAGTTTGGAAATGGCTCAATGAGGTCCGGGAAGGTTCTGTAAAGGTGGACAACCACCGTCCCTGGGCAAAAGTTTATGGAAGGGCAACTATCCTGCGAAACCTGCGGGATCCAAATGAAGGCAGTGAGCAGCTGGTTGACCTGGCTTTACAGGGTCCCCGTTCCAGGGATATCCTGCTAGCGTTAGGGTTTAACGCTGATGATGAGCGCAAGATAAATCATTTAAGATGGTCAGAATTGTGTGAAGTTAGGAGTGGAGAATTTGATCTGGTTGTCTCTCGAACCGGTTATACAGGGGAACGAAAAGCATTTGAAATCTTTGTCCACCCTGACAAGGTTGAGTCATTGTTTAGAAAACTTCTCCAAGTTGGCAAATCCTTTGGGATTAAACCCTGCGGATTAGGTGCCCGGGATTCTCTCCGAACAGAAGCTGGACTGCCCCTATATGGACATGAAATGGCAGGTGGATTGAATATTGGTGTTGGAGGAGCAGGTTTCGGGTCCTATATAAAAATCAATAAACCCTGGTTCATTGGCAGAGACGCTTATCTGGCTCAGGAAAGACAAAGAGAGAATGTTATTGTCCGCTTCCGGTTCAGTGAAAAGCGAGTCAGAAAAGCCCATTTTGGAGATCCGGTGATGGATGAGCAGGGCCGGGTGATAGGTAAAGTTACCAGCTGCGCAAATGATAGTGAAGGATATTTTCTTGGTCAGGCATTCGTCAATAAACGCTATTCCAAAAAAGGAACCCTGGTATACATCTATCAGGATGTGTCAAAGCGAAAAGGGACAAGTCTCTCTGATTTAAGTTATGGAGAGCGGGTCGCGTTACCAGATACGGCTACAATCTTACGGCGATTCCCGCGGTTGTAAGAATTTGATATCATTCTGGACAAATGTAAAAAGGGCATCTCCTCTTCCTCGAGCGGTGAAATTGGACAGTTCCTAGCTCCCCCTTCCAGCGGAAGGGAGCTGGGGGGGGGTAAGTGTTGCTCTAGATGAGACCTATCCCCTTGCCCCTTTCCTGAAGGAAAGGGGAATCTGTCCCTTTACTTCTTGCTTAAGACCTCGTTCTTTCATTGAACCTGAATACCCGGTCATGAATGACCGGGCTAAAAACAACGCCCAATAAATTGGGCTAAGCTATTACTCAGCTGTGTATCTAAGCCCAGCGGGCGCAGTTTTTAGCCGAG
This sequence comes from Anaerolineales bacterium, assembly GCA_049644685.1. GTDB lineage: Bacteria > Chloroflexota > Anaerolineae > Anaerolineales > UBA11858 > B10-G9. The sequence goes on along the minus strand of JBARSJ010000179.1, from coordinate 15,994 downwards.
GGATTTATCCCCCGGGTTGAGAGCGTTTGTTTATAAAGTTCAAGTTACCCTTCTTTCGGCCGCAAGATGCCTTGCTCCCCCTTCCAGTTGGAAGGGGGTTGGGGGGTAGGTATTGCTCTGGATGAGACCCATCCCCTTGCCCCTATCCTGAAGGAAAGGGGAATCTGTCTCTTTACTTCTCCCTCTCACTCAGACACCAAGTCACCGATAGCTCCCTCAAGCGTTGAAACCAAATACACTAACGGTCAGTAGTGCTTAATGTATCCTATTGTTCCCACAGATTAAAATCTTTCAAGTTTGAATTCCCGATAAATTCACGCAGGAGGGAATTATCCGGGATCATATTAACGTCCAGGGGGAGGAACCATTCCAGGAAGGCAAGCAATCTTTTGGCTTCAATCCTTGCCAGTGTACTGTGGGGGACCTGCCGGAGGATCGGTTCAGCTAAGGGTTTGAGGGCAGCCATTTCGTATACCAGGGCAGAGTTGAACATGGCATCCGCGTTATCCTGGAAGGGGAAAATATTCTGCTTCTCACCCCGCCGGACGGATTCCCAACGATTGATTGTTTCCATGGCGGAATATCCCCGTTCGCTGGCATCTCGAACGATCCTGCGGATCAGCCTGGTGTCAGTCGTGGAAACACGATTGTGGCGGTCAAGGTTCAATTGTGTCAGGGCAGAAATATAGATCCGGTATGCGCTGGATTGTGGAAAACCTGGCAATAAATCCGGGTTTAGGCCATGGATACCTTCTAGAATGATAATCTGACCCGGACGAAGTTGAACAATATCCCCTTCGCTGCTTTTCCCGGATTGAAAATCATAAGAAGGCAGCTGGACAGCCTCCCCGGCGATCAACTGCTGAAGATCCCGGGATAACCGCTTCCGGTTAACCGCGTCCAGGGCTTCAAAATTCCACTCACCAAATTCATCTTTTGGCGTGTTCTCTCTATTCACAAAGTATTTATCCATTTCCAGCGGGAAGGGAGAAATCCCCCTCGCCAGGAGCTGGATTGTCAGCCGTTTAGAAAATGTTGTTTTTCCAGAAGATGATGGACCTGCAATCAGGATGACGTTAATATTTTCAGCCCTTTCCGCTATTTGGGCAGCTATCTCGGTAATATGTTGTTCGTGAAGCGCTTCAGAGACCAGGATCAATTTCCGGATCTGGCCCTGAGCAATGGAGTCGTTTAAAGAGCCCACGTTGTCAATTCCCAACCGGTGCAGCCATCCACCGTAACGTTGAAAAACGTTCATCAAAGTGTAATATTTGGGAACCGACTGGAGAACCGTCGGGTTATTGCGTCGTGGAAAACGGATAACAAATCCGTCGTCTATCAAAATCAAGTCAAACCATTTTAAGTAGCTGGTTGAGGGAACCATGTACCCGTGATGGTAATCGAGATGTTCTCCCAACTTGTATAAAGTCAGATAATCCTTCTTCCTGTAGGAAAGCAGGCGGACTTTATCTTTATATCCCCTTTTTTCAAAATACTCTAATCCTTCCTGAAGGGAGATCTTTAATCTTTCAAATCGGATGTCTTCTTTGACCAACTGACGCATTCGCTTTTCAAGCTGGACTAGTTCCTCTGTAGTGAGGGGTGATCTCCTGTATACCTGGCAGAAATAACCCCCTGAAGTAATTGAGTGATCGACGGTTAGGATGGCATCTTGGTGAAGGTCGTGAAAAGCGCGCTCGAGCAAAAAAGTTAATGAGCGCCGGTAAAATCGCATCCCATCCGAATCCTCCATTGTAATTGGATGAACTTCAACATCCATCATTACCGGGTAGGATAGCTCAGTTAATTTACCATTAACTATTGCGCCCATAATCGGAGCTAAATCCCCGTCCTGCAGGATTGAAAAACAATCTTCCAGAGTGCTGCCCCTGGGACCTGAAATTACCTCTCCATTGGAGAGATGAATTTCCACCTCTTTCCGGGGTGATACAAATTTAATATCCTGTTCGCTGTTCATAATATCCAACCTGAGTCTAAATAACACCCTCTGGTACTATTTTATCATCTCGGACTGAATACCCGACAGCCTGATCATGACAAATCTGATAAACGCGCTGCGGATCAAAAAAGCCCTGCCTTTTGGAGCGCAGGGCTTTAATTTGATATGCTGAAGATTATGATTATTAGTAATCTTCTGGAAGTTGAGTCTTTAGAATTAACTCTTTAGCTGCCTTGACTTCATCCAGGCGGCCAAATGGCGCCTTGGTCGGGGCATTGTGCAGGATATCCGGATCATTTTTTGCCTCGTCGGCTATTTGCAGCAATGTATCTGCAAACGCATCCAGGGTTTCCTTGGTTTCGGTTTCCGTGGGTTCAATCATCAGTGCTTCATGAACAATCAGCGGGAAGTAGTTTGTGGGAGGATGGAATCCAAAATCAATTAAGCGCTTTGAGATATCCAGCGCCCGAATACCAGGGGCATCTTCCCATTTCCCTTCGGCGACAAATTCATGCATACACATCCGCTCGTAGGGGATATGATAAATATCTTTGACCCGAGCTTGGATGTAATTTGCATTCAGGACTGCATGGATTGCTACATCTTTGAGTCCGTTTTTACCCAATGAGAGCATATAGGTAAATGCTCTAACAATGATGCTGAAGTGACCATGGAAAGATTTCACCCTTCCAATTGTCTGTTCCGGATTTATCAGATCGTAGAACGCTGGATTGTCTTCATCACCTGCAGATGTCATGACCACCAGGGGGGCTGGCAGAAAATCCGCTAATTCTTTTATTACACCAACGGGACCAGAACCCGGTCCTCCTCCGCCGTGGGGAGTTGCAAAGGTTTTATGCAGGTTAAAATGCATTACATCAATACCCATATCGGCCGGTTTGTAAATTCCCAGGAGGGCATTCATGTTTGCCCCATCGCCATACACCAGTCCGCCGGATTGGTGAACAAGCTGGCAGGCTTCAATTATGTTTTCATCGAAGAGTCCCAAGGTGTTGGGATTGGTGATCATTATCCCGGCCAGCGTATCGTCACATTCGGCTTTTAAAGCGTCCAGGTCGATATTTCCCCTGTCATCTGACCGCAGTTCAATGATTTCCATTCCGCTCATAGCTGAGGAAGCAGGGTTGGTGCCGTGGGCAGAATCCGGAACAAGCATCTTGGTCCGTTTTGTATCTCCCCGTGATCGGTGATAGGCTCGGATAATCAACACGCCGGTTAATTCACCATGAGCGCCGGCAGCAGGCTGGAGAGATACGGTGTCAAAACCGCTGATTTCTGACAGCCATTGTTGGGTTTCATGCATCAATCCCAACGCACCCTGGACTGTTTCAACCGGTTGAAGGGGGTGAATTTGACTGAATCCAGGAAGACGGGCAGTCTCTTCATTAATTTTGGGATTGTACTTCATGGTGCAGGAACCCAGAGGATAAAATCCAATATCAACAGCGTGATTTAATTGTGAAATATTGGTAAAGTGCCGGATGACTTCGTTTTCAGGTACCTCGGGAAGTGGTAATTCTTCTCGTAAGAAATCTGTAGGCAGTTCGGACAAAGGAACATCAGGTGCTGGGAAACGGATACCTTTACGATTGGGTCTGGATAATTCAAAAATGGTGAGTTCAGTCATCAGTTTCCTCCTCCAGAACCTCAACCATTAAGTCAATTTCTGAGCGGGTATTCATTTCAGTGACCGCTACCAGCAGTTCATGGGTCAGGTCGGGATAATCCTGACCAAGATCGTACCCCCCGAGGATATCATGAGCCAGCAGGAGCTGATTGATTTCTGCAGCCGGAAGAGGGCAGTGGACCACAAATTCATTAAAGAACGGTTGAATAGGATTAACCATGAATCCCGGTACAGTACTGATGCGTTCGGCTGCATAATGGGCTTTGTGGTAATTAAGGCTAGCCAATTCCTGCAGGCCATTTTTTCCCAGCAAGCTGAGATAAACCGTAGAAGCCAGGGCGATTAATCCCTGGTTAGTGCATATATTTGAGGTTGCATGTTCTCGCCGGATATGCTGCTCCCTGGTATTCAGGGTCAAGACATAACCGCGCTGTCCTCGGGTATCAACAGTTTCTCCAGCTAGACGGCCGGACATTTTTCGGACATACTGGTTTTTTGTAGCAAATAACCCCAGATAAGGTCCGCCAAAAGCCAGTGGGATTCCCAGAACCTGGCCTTCCCCAGTGACAATATCCGCCCCAAATTCACTAGGTGGTTTAATCAAACCCAAAGCGATGGGATTAATATGCACTGATAAAAGAGCTTTTTCTGCATGGGCAGCTTCAGAAAGTTTTGTCAGATCAAAGATTCTGCCGAAGAAATCCGGGTATTGAACCAGCACCAATGCGGTCTGATCATCAATTAGTGAAATCAGCTCATCTGGACCAGCTTCAGATTTCAGATTTTCCCCGACTATCTCCAGGTTCATACCCTTCATGTAAGTATGGATAGTATCTCGATATTGGGGATGAACAGAGGGGGAGAGGACTATTTTTTTTCGTCGGCCCCTGAAGTTATGGTATGCCATGTTGACTGCTTCTGCCACAGCGGTTGCTCCGTCATAATGGGAAGCGTTGGCGACATCCATTCCAGTCAGGGCTGCGATTAAACTTTGATATTCAAAAATTGATTGCAGCGTGCCCTGGGCAATTTCAGGTTGGTAGGGTGTATAAGCAGTGTAAAACTCGCTGCGCCGCAGTATTGAATCGACCCCAGCTGGTATATAGTGGTTATATGCTCCTGCTCCGAGGAAGGAAATCAATTCCTGGGGTGTTTCATTCACCGAAGAGATATATTGCAGTTCTTCCAGAGCTTCCATCTCGGTGATGCCTTCAGGTAAGGCTAACTTGGGGAATTTTCCCTCATCAGGTAGACAGCGGAATAAATCTTCCACCTTATCTACTCCGATAGTTTTGAGCATAGCCTCTCTGTCAGCCTGGGTATGGGATGTATACATATCAGGTCCTTTTTAACAAAATAAAATTTAAACAACAGCAACTGTTAAGCGGGATGCTTCGCCTGCGGGAAAAAGATTAATGGTCCCTTTCCAGGTTTTTATAGGTTTCTGCGTCCATCAGGCTGTCCAGCTCACCAGGATCGGATATCTTGATTTTAATCAACCAGGCTTCTCCAAATGGATCCTCGTTGATCAATTCCGGGGAATCCGCTAGCGCTTCATTGATAGCCAGGATTTCTCCGCCTACCGGCATGTAGATATCTGCAGCGGCCTTAACAGATTCAACTACAGCAAAAGTTTCCCCCTGTCCTAGTTCATCTCCCTCAAAGGCGACGATTTCAACAAATACAACATCAGAAAGCTGGTCCTGGGCGTAGTCTGAGATTCCTATAGTTGCAACCTCATCTTCAACACGGATCCACTCATCATTTTTTGAATATTTCAACTCGGCTGGTGCTTTCATATTTTGCTCCTTTGTCCAAAATTTATGATCAGGGTATCTGAATTAATTAAAAAGCACACGCAAAGGGATCGGCGTGTGCCTCTGTCTTGGGACCTGAGAGATTTTAGCTCCTTCGGTGTCCGGGGACTCTCCAGAGGGGTCTGAAGTGCAAGGTCCGTTTACCTGAGAGTTTGATCTACTGCATGCCTATTTCGATAGCAGACTTGCCCCTTCGGTGCCCTAAGATGGGACTCTCCCTTGCAATTGAATAATTAAGCTGGGATCATTATACCAAAAGTTTTCCAGACTGCGGCAGGTCTGATCACCCCGCCAGGTATTTACTGGGAGGTTCCACAATCAATCGTAGTGAACTATTCGTTTTGGGGAAGGGCGAGTTCTTCAGTTTTGTGCCGGCGGACAAGGTTTTTTACATGAGCCAGCAAAGTGTAGGAGGAGACAGGCTTGACGAGATAATCATCTGCGCCAAGATTTAATGTTTTTGTGATGATTTCAGATGACTCTATTGCTGATATAATTAAAATTGGCGTTCTGGTCATTTCCCTGATTGCAGTACAAAGCTGCCAACCGTCCATTTCTGGCATGAGTAAATCAAGGATGATAAGGTCAATCATGATCCGCTGAACAATATCCAGGCTTTCTTTGCTGGAATTTGTTGTTAAAACATGATAATCCTTTGACGTTAGCAGCTTCTTAAATACTTCTGCGGTAGAGGGATCATTATCGATCACCAATATTGTTGGATTGTTGTAGGGATATTTGTTCTTCATAAGTGGTTGTATTACAACATAAATCCTGATAGATGTAAACAGAAATGACTTTACAGCCAGCTAACAATATGAAAAATTCAGTTATTTTCAACGATAAGTAATTACATTCCGGACTTTATTGCAGTTTTGATTTGAAATCAACCAGAAAATCAGCAATAGAGTTATAATACACGAAAGAACGTGCAAGCAGCAGAGTCAAAAATTGGTATTTTCAACCAACATTAGAAAATGCAGGTTTTTCCAATAATTATGGGAGATCGCACACTTTCAGGTAAAGCGTTTATAACAACGCTATTTGAGCTAAGCGGCTTGATCTTACAATCAGATAATGTTTCTGAGGTGATACCAACCCTGATTGACCTCTCCAGAAAAATTGTTATTTTTGATAATTTTGTGGTTTACCTGAAAGAAAACGATGGCATGCGCCCGACCTACGCCAGATCTGTCGGCAGGGGACGTTCAAAGGAAGCTGACGTTGCCTGGGGGGAAAACTTCGTTGAAAAAATTCTTGAAGAGGACCGATTAATTGTCCATCAGGATGTTATCAAAGGTCCTGAGGATGACCGCTTAAAAACACCATTCTACATCGGCATCCCCTTACGGCAGGGGAAAAACTGTGTTGGAGTTCTGGTCATGATCCGGTTTGGAGGTCCTGAGTATTCCGATCGAGATTGCCAAACTTGCCAGTTCATAGCAGATCATATTGCTCATCTTTTGGAACGGGATGTTTTGGTCAGCACGATAAACAAAATTGAAGGCAATCAAAGAATGTGGAAAATGCAGGAAAACTTTGTTGCCACAGTCTCTCATGATCTCAGAACTCCGCTGGGATTTATTAAAGGGTACACAACAACCTTGCTCCGGGAAGACACAAATTGGGATGTGCCTACTTACCGGGAATTCCTGGGTATTATTGATGATGAGGCAGATCGTTTACAGGAATTAATCGATAATTTGCTCGATTCCTCCCGACTCCAATCTGGCACCCTGCAAATGAACTTGCAAATTGTACAGTTGGATGTGATACTGCGGGAGATGATCCAGCGTTCTCAGATGAGGGATATCGATGCAACCATCGAACTGGAAATTGAAAAACAGGGAGTAATGGTCAAAGCCGATCCCATGCGTTTGAGTCAGGTGTTTGATAATTTAATTAATAATGCCTCTAAATATGCACCGGGCTCAAGAATAATCGTGAGACTGCTGGAAGATGAAGAAAATGCAATTTTTGAAGTAATTGATGATGGACCGGGGATTGATGAAGATCATCTCGAAAAAATATTCCAAAGGTTCTATCGTGTTCCGGAAACCCGGATGTCTGTACGGGGCAGCGGTTTGGGGTTATATATTTGCCGTCAAATCATCGTAGCGCACAAGGGAAAGATTTCTGCGGAATCTGAGAAAGGAAAGGGGACAAAGTTTCATATTACGCTACCTCTTCTGCAGGATGAAGAGCCTGAATGATTAAGAGAGGAGATGGATAGACATGGAAAAGGGAACCATCTTAATTGTAGATGATGAACCCAGATACATTCAATTGATTGCTGCCAACCTGGTTGTAGACGGTTTTTCCGTCGTCGACGCCCTCGATGGAGAAAAAGCGGTTGAAATTGTATCTGAACAGGATATCGATCTGGTATTGCTGGATGTGATGATGCCGAAATTGGATGGATTTGAAACCTGCCGGCGCATCCGCGGTTTTTCCCAGGTGCCGATAATCATGGTGACTGCAAAAGGTGATGAGAGCGACCGGGTTCAGGGTTTAAATGTCGGGGCAGATGACTATATTGTGAAACCATTTTCTGCTTCGGAATTATTAGCTCGAGTCCGTGCTGTGCTGCGGAGGTCTATGTTCTCCCGGGATGTCTCCCAACCGGTTATCTTCAACCATGGAAATCTGAAAATCGACTTTGCCCGGGCGGAAGTTTTTCTTCAAGACGAAAAAATCCTGCTTTCAGCTACTGAATACCGATTATTGCTGCAATTTTCTCATAATAAAGGCCGAATTTTGACCACGGAAGAATTATTGTCTTCTGTTTGGGGTGATGGGTATAAGAATGATAAAGAGATTCTCTGGGTAACAATCTCCCGCTTGAGAAGCAAACTGGAAGAGGATCCAAGCAACCCGGTGCACATAGTCACCCGAACAGGAATGGGATACACCATGCCTAATTTAACCGAATAACCTGCTCTCTGGAGCAGACTCGGTAATATTTCAAGTCTGGTCTTATATTTTCTTTCAGAAACAAGGGAATTGATCAGAACCATCAAGGTAATATAAAATATCCGCGTTATCACCACTGATACTAAAGCCGGGGTAACCTCCCCGTTGGATTAGAGTTGAAGTTTGAATCCTAGGAGGAAATTGATCTATGGATTACCAACTAGCGATAAGCATTTTGTCAAAGAAAATGGGTGTCCTGCTCAAAACTGCCAGGACTCAGAAAGGGGAATCTAAAAAAACTTGCGGAGAAGTAATTGGTGCTACACCCCGTACAATAAGTAAATATGAAGCAGGAGAAAAATCTCCTTCCCTGCCTGAATTAGAAGTACTGGCTTTTTATCTTGATGTTCCCTTGGATCGTTTTTGGGAAGATATAACGCCTATTGATCAGGATAAGATGGAAGCATTAAAGAACCTGGAACAAAGGATGGAACTCAGGAATTTAAAAATTGGCGCATCTTTGCGTAAATTTCGCCAGGATTCAAAACTAAGCATGAAACAAGTGTCAGAGAAAATAGGCCTGACATCTTACCGGCTAAAATTGTATGAGAAAGGCAAATTTGCTGTCCCTGTTGCTGAGCTGAAAGCATTACTGCGTTTATACGATCGGGAATTGAGTGAACTGGTTGTAGATACCGGTCCAATAGCTGACTGGGCTCATGAAAAGAAAGCCGGAGCTGCCTTTGTAGAACTTCCCCAAGATCTGCAGGATTTTATTCTAAAACCCGTCAACCGTCCCTATCTGGAAATTGCTCGAAAACTCAGTCAAATGTCTGTTGACCGGATGCGTGATGTTGCTGAAGGACTTCTGGATATTACGCTTTAACCCCCCAATAATAAAATAATGATTGATCAAAATCGCGGTGAAGCAAGCCTGCAAGAAGAGGAAGGGAAAGAACTATACACCGCAGGAAAATTTCAGCAGGCATCGACCGTCTTTTTTCAAGCTGCAGAACTCTATTTAAAGCAGGGACAGGAACAGCTGGCTGCAGAAATGAGAAATAATCAGTGTGTGGCTTTGCTGCAAGCCAAACAGCCCCGGGAAGCACTTGCTGTTGTACAAGGCACCGCGGTAATCTTCAATGAAGCAGGAGATAAACTAAAACAGGCTATAGCCTTTGCCAATGAAGCCACAGCTTTAAAGGACCTTGGCCAAAACTCTGAGGCTATCGATAAATTCACCCTGGCAGCTGATTTGTTTACCCAGCTGAACGAGACAGTTATGCACCTTGAGGTAATGCAGTCGGTTTCAGCTCTGAAACTGAAATCACGCAATTTAGCAGGTGCATTGTTTTCTATGCAGGATGGTTTGGAGCAGGTAGAAAAACCCACCTTACGACAGAAACTGCTGATCAACCTGCTTAAAATCCCCCAAAACCTGATGAAGAAATAAAGAGCGCCGATTCATGACATCTGGATCCGGCGGGAAATAACCGTCTGTGATTGCTGTTTACTTGCCAGCGCCGTCGCCAGAATCGGATAATTTTAAGATAAGGGTAGTTATGATTCTGAATGATCAGGATCTGATCATACGAGAAGCGGATCAAAAGGATCGGGAGCAGTTAGCGAAATTACTCCAGAAGGATTCTTTTACCCATCGTCATCTGAGCTGGCTTCCTCCCCTGGACTGGTTGGGAAATCAACCATACCTGGTGCTGGAGAAAAATTTAAGAATATTGGCTGCTTTAGCCTGCCCACCTGATGAGGATGGGGGTACCTGGCTGCGTTTGTTTGCAGTATCTCCCGGTCTTTCAATTCATCGAGCCTGGAGAGCGCTTTGGCCTCCTGCCCTGGGTTGGCTGCAGGACAAATTCGCTGTCCAACAGGTAAATGCCCTGGTAGTGCAGGACAAAATGCTGAACTTGCTTACCACATCCGGATTTCAGGAAGGATACCGGGTGGTGGTTTTAGTCTGGGATATTTCTCAATCCCGCTGGCCGGACCAAAAGGAAACCATCCGAATCAGGGGTATGCTGAGAGATGATTTCCTTCGGATTTATGAAATTGATCAGGTCTCTTTTGAACCGATTTGGCGCAATAGTCTGAGTCATATTGAAATTGCTTATCAGGAAGCATCCTCGGCATCAGTCGCAATGGTAAATAATCGCCTTGCCGGCTACCAAATCAGCACAATTAATCCCCAGGGAGGACATTTGGCGCGCCTCGCGGTAGATCCTGAATATCAAAAATTGGGAGTAGGAACTGCCCTGGTAGATGATTTATTGGATCGTTTTCAACGTCAGGGAATTGTCCAGGTCACTGTGAATACTCAGGCAAGGAATTATGATTCCCTTGAACTTTACAATAAATTTGGATTTACCCAGCTGGATGAATTTTATCGGGTTTTTCAATTTCACCTGGAACGCTCACCACAGACGTGATGCTGAGTGGTGGAGTTTGAATACCCGGACGCGATTAAAATAAGGACAAAATATAGACGATCAGCGGGCTGATGACCAGGCTGGGCAGGAAATTACCAACCCGGATGGGTTTAATTTCTAGTAAACTGCTGATGGCCAAACCAATTAAGAGCAGTCCGCCAGTTGCTGTCATTTCGTCGATCATCACCTGGGACATGACCCCCTGCAGTTGGACCGCAAGCAGGGAGAAGCCGCCCTGGTAGAGAAAAACGATGATTGCTGAAAAAAGTACACCTACTCCCAGAGTGGAGGACAAGGCGAACGCTGCAAAACCATCCATTACGGACTTGATTGCCAGCAATTGGTAATCTCCAATTAAGCCGTCCTGAATAGCTCCTAAGATGGCTAAAGGTCCAATGCAGAATAAAACCGAGCTGGTCATAAAACCCCGCACAAAGTGATTTCCAGAAGATGGAGTATTTATCTTTCCGTTAAACAGTTTCTCCAGGCGGCCCCCTAATTGATTCAGTCGGTTTTCAATTTGTAAATATTCTCCCAATAATCCACCAATAAGCAGACCGCCGAGGACAATAAGGGAGTTGCTGGTTTTGAGGAACATGTTTACCGAAATTCCGATGGTAAACAAACCCAAACCAATAATGATGGTTTCACGCGATTTTTCTGACAGCAGCTGCCCAAAAAAGAGGCCCAACAAGCCCCCGATGATGATAACTGCGGAATTCATTATTGTTCCGGTCATGAATTTTTGCCAACCTGGGGGAAGTGAGGATCGGATGTGTATAACTCGAGGACAAAACATAACGAGGAAAGACGGTTGAGGTAGGGCAGGATTGTCTCTGATTCCAAATTCCCATCCTCATCCAGCTGAACTACCCACCTTTCAGCCCGGCGAACAATCGTGCGCGCTAATCCAAAAGCTGCCGAGGGGACAGACTCACCAGGCAGAATAAATCCGGTGGGTGGTTCAATTGCAGCTCCATATTGTTCTATCATATCTTCCAACCACAGCAATTGAGCTTGCTGAAGATCAGGATACTTTTCCGGATCAGGTTTTACGAGTACCAGGAGGGTCATAATTTGGTACAAGTCTTCTTGGATGTTTTTCACCAGTTGGTTTAGATCAGGATTATCTGCCTGTGCCCTCGCTAAACCTAAAGCTGCGGAAGCTTCATCCACAGCCCCGACTGCCTGAACTCGGGGGTGATTTTTTGGAACCCTTTCTTCACCCAGCAGCCCGGTTGTGCCGTCATCTCCCTCAGATGTATAAAAATTTTTCATGGTTGGATTATACAATAAGAAAACACCTTAGGGGTCAAATGGATAGACCTTTCTCCAGGGGGATGCTGACATTGACCGGTGGCTGGATAATATTATTCCAGGAGGGGAGAGAGTTTTCTGAATTCCGCTAAGATCGAGGAGTAGGAGAAAGCTCCCTTTTATCAATCTCGATGGTTTTAGAAGTATGCTAGAATTCCTATTACGAACCCGATCATCACGATTTGGAGATTGGGTTAGGGCTGGACATCTTCTTTGTATCTAAGGGCAGCCAGGGCAAAATAATGATTAAAAAGAACGTTGTTAGGTTATATCTGGTATGTTCAGCGGTTGTAAGCCTGGTAGCTGTGGGAGACATCTATAGTCAGCTGAGCCTAACAGGCGGATTTTTGAGTCTTGGGTTTTTAGGATTGGATCTTTTTTTTCTGACCTTGTTGTTGAGCACTCTGCTGGGATCAGCAGTTGCCCTGGTATTGAGTTACCGCTGTTCAGATTTGACCTTGAGGATTATGAATCTCACCTTGAGGAAACCTCTGTATTCAATTTTAATCATATTCTTTACCTTGATCCTGATTGAGACTGGTCAGGATTATTTATTCCTCAAAGCGGAAATTCTGCCTACTTCTTATGTGAAATACACAAATTTCCTCTCATCTCATGTCTCTCTGATTTGGTGGGGATTCTTGATAAGTTTAGCAAGCCTGATAACTTTAACTGTTATCGGGTGGGAAAAAATAACCCAGACCAGGTTCCGCACCTTCATTAAAAGCAGGAATCTAATACCATTGGCGATCTTAACCTTGATCTTGATTGTGATCAGTATGACGGATTATGGGTTTAATCAAAAAGCTGTCGGAAAGGGATTTTTCCTGCCCACTAATGCGCCGTTGGCAGGCACCCAGGTCGTTCTTATCTTGACATTGTTATTGACGGTTCGTTCCTGCTGCTCCTGGCTCCAGGAAAGGGAGCTGAAGTTTGCCTCTCTGCTTCACAAAGAATGGATCATCTTATTAGGACTCTGGATAATCACCTATTTCCTGTGGATGAATGTGCCTCTAGAAGCCAATTATTCGATCGATTTACCCCGTCCTCCAAATTTTGAGTTTTCCTTGAATTCCGATTCCCTTTACTTTGATCTCATGTCTCAAAGATTATTGGTTGGTGAAGGGTTTATAGATTTCCCGGCGCATCCGATGTATATCTGGTTTTTAACCACCCTGCATGCGATCGGAGGCGAATCTTATCCCAGCATCATCTGGCTTCAGGTGGCAGTTTTGAGCTTAATCCCTGTGATACTTTATAAGTTGGTCAACATAATCCATTCGCGGTTTGCGGGTCTGCTTACAGCCGCCCTGTTCATTCTAAGAGAGCGAAACAGCCTGCTATTGATGGGTGAAATCACGCTTTCCAGTGCAAAGATGGTGATGACTGAACTCTTAACGGTGTTATGTTTGTTATGTTTTTTATATCTCATAGTTAAGTGGCTGCAGGCACCAGAAAAAAGCAAAGTAGTTCCGCTGTTGGCTGGAGGGGTGGCGGGCTTTGCTGTCCTCGTCAGGGTGGAATTGATAATTGTGGTCCCTATTGTAGTGTTGGGGGCATTGCTGGCGCTCAGAAAAAATCTCAGAAACTGGTTTCAGGGCTTTCTTGCGCTCACTATTGGTTTCTCTTTGTTGGTTTCTCCCTGGGTGATCAGAAATTGGCAGAGAACGGGTGTTGTCCAAATCGATAAATACCACATTATCCAGGGCTGGATTGAAGATATCCAGGGGAAAGAAAACGAGGATCAAGATGAATTTGAGAATCCAAGCAGTGATATTAATCGAGAGCTCAGAGAAAATTCTCAAATAGCCTTCCCTAAAAATGCCTCTGTGCTTCCTCCTCAACCCGGGGTAAGTTCGCTGGAAGTCCCGGGATCTTCAGCAGAAACCTCAGGACCGCTGCAGAATTTTCCCCACCATCTTGCAAATAATCTCCAGCAGATATTCCTCTACCTGCCAAGCAATCATCAACCTTTGTTTACCGCAGGCAGCATAGTGGAATTGCACCCTGGACTAAAGGGAAGAATCTTCGCCAAAAACAATTATTTCTCTGAGCCATATCTGGAGAGATATGTCCGGAGTTTACCTTACTGGTGGTTTGACTGGGATGGCAGTTTGACCCCCAGATCAATATTGCCTTTGTTCTTGAGTTTATTGCTGATCTCAATAGGATTTGGTTCCAGCTGGGGAAAAAACCGTTCGCGGACCGTTTTATTGGTGATCACCGGGGTATCCTACCTTTTGTTTTACTCTCTTCTGGGGTCATCAGGTGGAAGATATATCCAGGTAGTGGACTGGATTACAATGGTTTTTTACGGGATCGGTTTAACAGAAATATGTTATCTGTTTATCCGGCAGAAACAGCCAGCTGATATGTTGAAGCAATCCAGATCACAGGCGGGAGGCCAGATAAGGGGATTCTGGCGATATTCCCTGACGGGATTAACCCTGCTCCTGGTGGGCTGCTCTTTGCCAGCTGCTGAAATCCTCATCCCAACCAGGTATACAGAAGAGAGATTGGATGATTCTCTCAGATTTATTCTCGCTGAAGACCAGGAAAAAACTGGTCTCTCTGAGTGGAGTGAGATTGAGGAATTCGCCAATTCCAAGGGAAGCATCTTGTTTGGGAAGGCGCTTTACCCCAGATTTTATGAAGCTGGTGAGAGAATGCCCGATGACCGAGACTGGAGAATTCCTGACTATTCTTACCCTCGAATAGAGTTTTATTTGGTCGGTCTCAAGAACACCTGGGTGAACCTACCCCTGGAAACTTCAATTGAGACTTTTCCCCACGGAAGTGATGTAGTAGTGTTTGCCACCTGGGAGAAGAGTAAAATTGTTGATGGTATTAGAACGCACGGTGGTTACTTTAAAGCTTCCCGGATTTTTATTTTCCCGGGTGAGTAGGAATTGATTCCCCTAACCACGATTCCAGCTGAAGGGTCATTTTGTGATCTGGATAATTATCCTCACTGAGATGGATTAATTCAGCTGGTCTTGTACTTAATTCCCGGTCAGAATTAGGAACAATCTGTTACTTATGCTAGAATGGTAGTGGACTTGGAGGCCCCGGTCTTTTGTTTATGTTTTAGTAAAAAATAAATAAGCGAGGATTTTATGCAGATCCGATGTTACAGCTGTAATATACCAATTACTATCAGCCGCCAAAATGTCAATCAAGCGTTAAATATTGTCCATGAAGATGACCTGGTTTATTTTGACTTCCGCTGCCCAAAATGTAAAAAAGCAAACAGGGTATCAAAAGAGCAGCTTCTGCATGCAGCCCCCGGCTGGGAGTATGATTCCACTACTAACGCGGATAAAAAGAAACCAAAGAAATAGAGTTGAATTATATAGGGGGTGTTTTGATGAGTTGACAGGTTTAATGTTTAAGGTTTAAGGTTGCTCGATTTTTTCTGTTATTCAGGGGGATAGTTATGGGAACGATTTCAAGATTCGAAGAAATAGAGGCATGGCAGAATGCCCGAGAATTAACAAAAGAGATCTATCAGTTATCAGCTCTTGGTGAATTCTCAAGAGATTTTGGGCTAAGGGATCAAATCCGTCGGGCTGCTGTAAGTATTATGTCCAATATTGCGGAGGGATTTGAAAGTCAAACCCAGTCTTTGTTTATTAAATATCTTGGGATAGCAAAAGCTTCAGCAGGAGAAGTGCGTTCCCAATTGTATATCGCATCGGATCTTGGTTATCTTTCCCCGGAGGATTTAAAGAATACTATTAACCTGACTGAAAAAGTGAGTCGGCTAATTTTTGGATTTATTAAATATCTACAATCTCTACCGAATCCAAAAAGAATATAGAAAACCAATGCTCCTCAAAGATGTAGTTATAAATGAGATGAATCACAACCTTCAACTTTAAACCTTAAACCTTATACC
>JBARSJ010000178.1:0-6366 GCA_049644685.1 Anaerolineales bacterium | reverse complement strand
AGATCTGGCGAATGAGAGAAAATGCCTGGTCTGATTCGGTAAATTATCTTGTCTGGGGTCCCAACGGAGGAGGATGGACGCCGGTCACTGGAGATTGGGATAACGATGGGATAGGTGAAGTCGGTTTCTATGACCCTGCCACCAAGATCTGGAGGATGAGAACAGGGAACACCTGGTCTGACTCGGTGAATTATCTTGTCTGGGGTCCTGATGGAGGGGGGTGGACGCCAGTAACCGGAGATTGGAATAATGACGGGATTGATGAAGTTGGTTTCTATGACCCAGCTACCAAGATCTGGAGGATGAAATTAGGAAATTCCTGGTGCCATTCTGTGATTTATTTGGTTTGGGGTCCTGAGGGAGGCGGTTGGATGCCTGTCACTGGAGATTGGGATGGTGATGATATAGATGAAGTTGGTTTTTATGATCCAGCTACCAAGATCTGGCGGATGAAAACAGGAAATACCTGGAATGCCTCGGTGCAATACCTCCAATGGGGCGCATCAGGATGGACACCTGTGACTGGAGATTGGTAGAGTAGAGTCCACTAGAATTATCGGAATTTGATAAATCTAATCCCATTTTCAAAATACTAACTAAATCATCCTCAAGCAGGGCTCTCAGGTTTGAATAATCAGAGAGCCCTTTCTTATTTAACCGTATCAAGGAATTAGTTTTTATAATTCATCCATATTGATCAAATCATAATAGTTCCAAACTCCAACAAATAGGTTGTAACACTTTATATTGTTTTCAAGGTCAGAAAAGATTGAATGCAATTAAGTGTATAATTTATGTGATTATAAAGATTCTTGCTTCGTAAATAATTTCATGTTTGACGGTTTCCTTTATTCTGAATAAATCACTAAAGAAATACTCGACATATCGCGAGTATTTTTGTCTTATCAATCATTTCATAACAGGAGAGTCCATGAAGAGTCAACCTTCAAACTTCCACAAAATCCTTTATTCATTAACAATTATCCTGTTTATGATTCCCTTGTTGGGTAATCGTCCGAAAAAGCCAGATATGATAGGACCTACTACGATCTATGTGGATACCGATGCAGTGGGTCCCACCTTTGATGGGACTTCTTGGGCGAACGCCTTTAAGTATCTCCAGGATGCGCTGGACTCCACGTACCTCAGTAGTACTACTGATTACGAAATCTGGGTTGCGGAAGGTGTCTATTACCCAGATGATGAGAATATTGGCACTGATCACACGGACAATAGTCCAAGTGAGTCCTTCCAGATAAAATATGATAATGTCAAACTCTACGGTGGTTTTGCCGGAACTGAATCCATCCTGGAAGATCGGGATTGGATAACAAATCCGACCATTCTCAGCGGGGATATTGACGGGAACGATTCCCATGGTGGGGATTTTATCGCGGATGATTGGAACGATATCTCGGGAAGTAACGCTTATCATGTTGTCACGTTTAATGAGGTTGTTTATGAAGCCATCACGAACTATACAACCCTGGATGGATTTACGATAACCGCAGGATCAGCCAATAATAGTGGTCTAACAAGTTCTTATGGGGGAGGGATGTATTGTTTTGCTGCGAGTTTAAGCCCCGCCGGTGTATGTAGTCCTACTCTGAGAAATCTTATTGTCCAGGGAAATTACGCCGAAATTGGTGGTGGGATGATGCTGTATACCTCTGATGAAGGTGCCAGCAGTCCAAATTTGACCAATGTGTCATTCATCAACAACTTTGGTTTAATTGATGGCGGAGGATTTTATAGCTATGTAGCCAATCACTCATCCTGTGAGAGTATTCCAGTGATGGTCAATACCAAATTCTATGGCAATCGTACCGATGGTGATGGCGGGGGGATCCATATCTTTTCTGCTGATGGTACCAATGCACCGATATTAACCAATGTTGAGTTTTATGATAACTCTGCGGTTGGGTATGGGGGTGGGATATACAGTTGGGGGAACAATGGTAATGTGCAGTTAATATTTAACAATGTCACATTCTCCAAGAATGAAGCCGATCATGGGGGCGGGATCTTTAACTCCCTTACTACCTCGGCAGCTCATTCTTTCGTGGTAGAAATGAACAATACTATCCTCTGGGATAATACCGGAACTACATCCCACCCAGAAATCTACAATATTAATGTCACCCCTTTGATCTCCTCGAGTGATATTAAGGAATGTATAGATGGCGGCGGAGTCTGGGATTCTAGCTGTGGTTTCAATAATGGAGGGAATATTGATGAAAACCCACAATTTGTAAATGCTTCCTCGGGGATCTTGTCTCTCCAGGATACGAGCCCTGCTATTGATGCCGGGAATCAAAGCTTACTGCCGAATGATGTCACTGATCTGGACCAGGATAATGATTCCGGAGAAACATTGCCCCTGGATCTGGCAATGAATAACAGGGTAGAGAATGCCGATGTGGATATGGGTGCCTATGAACATGGTCTAATCACAGATAATGACAAAGTAGGCTTCTATGCTCCTGATACCAAGATCTGGAGAATGAGAACCGGGAACACCTGGTCTGACTCTGTGAATTATCTAGTCTGGGGTCCAAACGGAGGAGGATGGACACCAGTCACCGGGGATTGGGATAATGACGGGGTAGACGAAGTCGGTTTCTATGACCCTGCCACCAAGATCTGGAGGATGAAAACGGAGAATACCTGGTCTGGTTCTGTGAGTTATCTGGTCTGGGGTCCTAACGGAGGAGGATGGACACCTGTCACCGGGGATTGGGATGATGACGGCGTAGATGAAGTTGGTTTTTATGACCCAGCTACCAAGATTTGGCGCATGAGAACCGGGAACGCCTGGAGTGACTCGGTGAATTATCTTGTCTGGGGCCCTAATGGTGGAGGATGGACACCTGTGACTGGAAAGTGGTGATACAGGCCATGAAACATACTTATAGTAGACTAATGAGTTTTGGTTCATATTTGAACGTGAGATAAAGAGAGGCGCGATGAAGAAGAGGATCTTGTTTTCAACAACAACTAGTAGATTGGTTTTGATTTTCAGCTTGTTTTGTGCTTATTGGGGAGTCCTTCCAGCCCATACAGTTCGGGCTGCTACGATCACCGTGGACAATCTGACTGACGGGAATGATGGCAGCTGCAGCGATGGAGATTGCTCCCTGCGGGAAGCGGTTGATGATGCAACCGGGGGTGATACGATTACTTTTGATTCCTCTCTGGCCGGGGAGACAATCACGCTGTCCTCTCAAATTTATATCGATAAGACTTTGACAATTGACGGCGAGGGATTGAGTTCTCGGATCCAGATTATTGGAGGTCCCTCAAACCGGGTTTTTGATATCGGAACTTCCGCTGTGGCTACTCTCAAGTATTTGGATATCAGCGGTGCAACCGCAGTTTACGGTGGTGGTATCTTCAATGGAGGCGCGCTGCACCTTAATAATTGTTCAGTATCCGGTAATACTGCCGCGTATGGAGGGGCAATCTATAATGATACCGGCACGATTACCATCACAGAAAGTACATTTTACAATAACAGCGTTACGGGGTATGGTGGTGCTATCAATTCCTATATCGGTAATGTTACAGTGACTGCCAGCACCTTCTATCAGAATCATGCTGGCAGTTTTGGAGGTGGTATTTTTCTTGATAATGGGGCAATCATGATCATGGGGAACAGTACCTTATTCAACAACGACTCTTCTTTAGGTGGGGGTATTTATAACAATGTGTCTACCGTGTATATGTCTAACAATACTTTTTCAGAAAATTCTGCAACGACAGCAGCTGGAGGGTTTTATAACAGTGCAGCAAGCTCACTGCATATGGCAAATACCATCCTGGCAGATAGTTCCAGCGGCGGATCCCCCGGAGGGGATTGTGTGAACGCAGGCACAATAAGCACCTCCATTTACAACCTAGTCGAGGATAATACCTGTTCCGCAGCAGTTTCCGGTGATCCCGGGCTTTACACCTTAGAAGACAATGGCGGCCCAACAAAGACAATGGCTATCGGGAGCGGTTCATCGGCTGTTGATGCCGGGGATGATGGTACCTGTGAGCTTGTTGACCAGCGGGGTGTTGTACGTCCCCATGGAACTGACTGTGATATTGGAGCCTTTGAATCCGCAGCCGGTCTGGAAGTTAATTCCACCGCTGATCCCGGCAGTGATCTAATTTGTGATCTGTCTGAATGCACCCTGCGGGAAGCCATTGATGTGGCTGCCAGCGGCGATACGATTACCTTTGATACTGACCTGGCTGGTGACGTCATTACATTAGGTACTTTCCTGGATATATCCAAAGACCTGACGATAGATGCTTCCGGCCTTACCCCTAATATCTCGCTCAACGGGAGTGATACGGTGCAGCTTATGAAGGTCAGGGGCGCCACGGTGGACATCGATCATTTGGATTTTGTCGACGGTTTGGCAAGTAGCGGCGGCGCAATTGAGAATTTTGACAGCGTCCTGACGGTTTCTAACAGCAGATTTGAAAGCAACAGCGCTGGAGACGGGGGAGCGATTAACAATAACAATGCGGATCTGACCGTTACTGACTGCACTTTCATCACCAACAACGCAAGTTCATCCGGAGGAGCGATTAAAAGTTTCCAGGGCACGGTTATAGTCTCAGGGAGTACATTAAAAGTGAATGGGTCAGACCAGTATGGGGGGGCCATTTTTAATAATGACAGCACCATGACTGTGACCAACAGCTCGTTTTATCTCAATGATGCCGATGATTATGGCGGCGGCATCTTCAACTTTGAAGGCACGCTGACTGTTTCCAACAGCTCCTTGAATGAAAACTCGGCTGGCCTGGGAGGAGGGGGCATCATCAATGCGCCCAGCAGCACACTGCATCTGAAGAATACCATTGTGGCATACAGCCCCGATGGCGGGGATTGTGTGAACAACGGCACAATGGCTACAAACATCCATAACCTGGTAATGGACGGCAGCTGTTCAGCAGCATATTCTGGAGATCCTCTCCTGGGTTTTCCTGATTATAACGGCGGCCCTACGGAGACCATGGCGCTTGGTTATGGATCCCCGGCAATGGAAAATGGAGATCCGGCTACATGTGAGCTCGTGGACCAGCGTGGTGTCGCCAGACCGCAGGGCACTGTCTGTGATATTGGAGCCTACGAGGCCGCTCCGCTTCAGAAAGTCAACTCGACGAATGACCCCGGGGATGGGAACTGCAATGCCAGCGAGTGTACCTTAAGAGAGGCAATTATTGCGGCAGCCAAGTATGACTCGATTACCTTTGACCCAGCTCTGTCAGGAGCTGTCATCATATTGTCTCCTACAATTGGGCTAAACAAGAGTCTGACAATAGATGGGTCTGGGTTAGACCCTCAGGTTGAAATTAATGGAGATGGGAGCCAGATTTTTAATATGTACGGGACCGGGGTTGATATCGTATTGGACCATTTGGATCTGGTTGATGGATCTGCGGCATCTGGTGGTGCGATATTTAATAATACTGACAGTCTTTCAATCTCCAATTGTAGTTTCGACGCTAATATCGGGAATAACGGTGGAGCTATTTATCATTCTGGCGGCACATTAACAATTTCAGATACAACTTTTTTCAACAACGAGGCTACGATTTATGGAGGTGCGCTTGATACTCACGATCCGGCAAATATCACGGGATCTACCTTCACCGGAAACAGTGCTGCCACTCGTGGGGGAGGAGTCCATAATGCTTCAGGGACTATGATGATAGTTAACAGCACCTTTTATAATAATGGAGCAGATTATGGAGGTGGTGTTTATAACGCCAATGGAACCTTGACAGTATCCCACAGCACCCTGTCTGAGAATTCTGCGGATCCAACGTCAGGTGGAGGCATTTATAATAGATCCAGCGGCACCCTTCATATGTTGAACACCATCATCGCAGGCAGCATCATTGGTGGAGATTGTGAGAATCAAGGAACGATCACAACCAACACCGCTAACCTCATCCAAGATAACAGCTGCAGCCCCGCTGTTAATGGGGATCCTTTGTTGATCTCGCTGGCTGATAACGGCGGCCCTACGGAGACCATGGCGCTTGATGCCGGTTCACCTGCCCTTGACGCAGGAGATGATGGGATCTGTGAAGGCACTGATCAGAGAGGAGTTTCTCGCCCACAGGGTAATCACTGTGATATTGGGGCATATGAAAAAATTGTCGAAACCACAGTAGGCTTCTATGCTCCTGATACCAAGATCTGGAGAATGAGAACCGGGAACACCTGGTCTGACTCGGTAAATTATCTTGTCTGGGGTCCCAACGGAGGAGGATGGACGCCGGTCACTGGAGATTGGGATAACGATGGGATAGGTGAAGTCGGTTTTTATGATCCAGTTACCAAGATCTGGAGGATGAGAA
>JBARSJ010000177.1:0-1862 GCA_049644685.1 Anaerolineales bacterium | reverse complement strand
GTTTTGTTGTTCACAAGATCTCGACTAATAGGACACTAATTCACAGAGTTGAATAATAAATGCTTCCTTATTTCAGAGACTAGGCTGGCACTTTCGCTATCCCAAATAACTGCTAGACATGATTGGGTGAAAAAACACAAAACAAAAAAAGAGCCACAAATTGAAGTGCACCCCTTAAGGTGGACACGTAATAAAAAAAGCCTCGTGAGTTAGATAAACAGACTCCTTAGTTGATAAGGGGTCTGTTTTGTTTTCAATTGTATCCGCTCATGATTGTAAAAATGGATATATTCATCGATGATTTGTTTCGTCTCCTTGAAAGACAAGATCGGATATTGGCGAATCGCTTCTTCTTTGAGATGACCGAAGAAACTTTCAATAGGCGCATTATCCCAGCAATTGGCTTTCCTTGACATAGATGGGATCAGCCTGTACGATTGAGTCAGGACATAATAGCTCTGGGAGCAATATTGGTGTCCTTGGTCACTGTGGAGTAGAGTTCCTGCAGTGACCATTTCTTTTTGATGGGCTTGTTTGAGCGTAGCCGTGACCAGCGAGACATCATTCCTTGGGCTAAAGCGGTGGCTCACAATATAGCCATCGTATAAGTCCTTGATCACAGACAAATAGGCCCACCCTGAAAGCGTTCGAATAAAAGTGATATCTGAACACCACTTCTGATTAGGTCTTTCAGCCTGGAAATCACGCTGCAGCAGATGAGGGTAATGAAAGGATCTCGTTTGTCCAGGTTTGGGTCGGTACGGGTTCCGTCTTCGAGCCACAGAGCGGATATCGAGCTTTCTCATCAATCTCAGGACTGCTTTGTGGTTGATTGTGACCCCACGTTCCTGCTCGATCCAGATCTGAACCCGCCGGTATCCATAGGTGCGGCGGCTTGATAGGTAAGCTTCCTGGACCAATTTCAGGTGAGGGAGATCCGCATCGGGTTCGCTGGATCTTTTTCGCCAGGCATAGTAGGCTGCTCGCGAGATGCCGTAGAATCTACACATCGCTTTCACTTCGTATTTTCCCCGGTTGTTTTCGATGACCCGATATCGCGTTTCGCGAGCGAACCCTGACGCAACTCGGCATGGAATTTTTTTAGCAGGTCAACCTCCATCTCCAACCTGGCAATATAGACTGCAGTGTTTTCCTTCTTGGGCTTCCTTCCACTTCGGCTCCTCCTATCTGCAAACATGGCTTCCCCTTCTTTTAGGTACTGCCTTGCCCAGGCGCTGATCCGATTTGGATCAATGATGGAAAACTGCTGCAGTATTTCACCTGCTGGCACGCCTTCCTCCAGATACAATCTGAGTGCCTCTCTCTTCATCCATTTTGGATAGTCTTTGCTTCCTTTTCTTCTGGACATATCAAAAAACCTCCTGTTTTCATTTTCTCACAGGAGGTCCCTTTTTATTTTGTGTCTTGTTTTAGGGGGTCAGTTCAGAGCCAACCTCTTTTTTCTTTTCGATAATTCTAGGTTATAAGCTTACTATTATCTCCTGGAGATTTTTGGCCACCTCATCAATGGATTGGTCGCCATTAATCTCCTGCAGGATACGCCGGTTCCGGTAAAATTCGATTAATGGCCTGGTTTGAGCTTGGTAAACTGCTAATCGCTGTCGGACAGTCTCGGGTTGATCATCTTCCCGCTGGTACAGCTCACCACCATCATTATCACAAATACCTGAAATCACTGGTGGATTAAAAACCAAATGATGGGATTGTCCACAACTCCGGCAAATCCGCCGGCCGCTGGCACGCTCAACCAGGGCATCATCCGGGACAGCAACTGAAATCACAGCAGACAGGGATGAACCTAAATCTGCCAGGATTTCATCCAACGCTTCTGCCTGAGGGAT
>JBARSJ010000176.1:0-7401 GCA_049644685.1 Anaerolineales bacterium | reverse complement strand
AAGAGTGTAATCTAGAGATGTTCAAGTGAATGTCTTAAGTTAGGTTTTGAATTCACTCAAACAGGGAGCTTATCGAAATGCCTAAAAAAAGATCCCTTGCCATCCTTCTTGTTGTACTTTTCCTGGGGCAACTGTTGGCTAGCTCTTCGTGTCAGGCTCCCCAAAGCGACATCATCCGTCAAATCGATCACATTGTGATCATATCCGGTCGATCAGAGGAGCTGTTCTCGCTGCTATCAGATAAATTTCAATTTCCGGTAGTGTGGCCCATGACGAACTACGGTAGATTTAAAAGTGGGGGTGTCGCGCTGGGCAACGTCAACCTTGAAATTATCAGTGTTCCTCCACCTATTGACAGCACCGAGAGCGCAAGATTTCTGGGGTTTGCGCTTGAACCCCATCTTTTAGAGAGTGCCCTGCTGGAGCTCGATGTCAGAGGAATCGCCCACAGCTCCCCATCTCCTTACATCACGGCGGACAAAGCTGGCGAGGTCGTCACTCTCTGGACTACGGCTGGGCTGCCTGATCTATCCAACGATGCTATGATGGTCTTCCTCTGCGAGTATACCCACGATACAACGGCCCAAAGACAGGCTTCCCTTGACCAGCTACTTTCGCGTGATGGCGGACCACTCTCTGTTATATCAGTCCAGGAGATTGTATTCGGCACAGCAGACCTGGAGAAAACACGGGAGCAATGGCAAGAACTGCTCAACCCCCTGCGGCCGTCGTTCCCAGATGTCTGGCAAATTGGATCTGGCCCTGCTATCCATATAGTCCAGGCGAATGAGGACGGGATTCAAGAAATTGTAATTGGGGTTCGTTCCTTAACACGGGCACGAGGTTACCTTGAGGAGCAGGGTCTACTCGGTAGCGTTGGGAATGGTAAGCTCACAATCGAAAGTCCGGTCCTTCAGGGTCTGAATATCAGGCTAGTAGAAATGGACTCCTGAAGGTATCTACCTGCTGGCGGGAACCTGCTGATAGCCTTTTAAGCCATAAGTATAATAAAACTCGATTTATGTGTTTATCCCCATAGGAATAAAGCCTTTATCCGCCAAGCCGCAGGCTGCAGGTTCACCCCTCCGCCCTTAACGTCGGGATTCAAGGCGAAAAGGGATCAACTCCCGCCCTCGCTCTTAAATCCTGCCGGGCCCATAATCGTGGTAGAAGGGTACTTGTGTTTATGGCAGGTATCCTTTTTTGTTTAAGGAGAGAGGATAAGGAGAAAGTAAGCAGTAATTAGTAAGTAGATAGGGGGTCTTACGTTTGGGGGCTGATTACTGAACACTGAATACTGATTACTTTTTTACTGCTTACTACTTACTGAATAATCTCTAAGTTCAATTTTGGATTATGATAGGTGTAGTTATCAGAACCCATGGAGGATAATTATTTATCTATTATCCGTCATTTGAAAGATAATTAACGTTAGGTTTTTTGCGACCTGGGAGGAATACTATGAAAGCAATTGTGTTCACAAAATATGGATCACCGGATGTTCTTCAGCTCAAGGATATAGAACTACCAACGCCTAAAGATGATGAAGTATTGATAAAAATTCGTGCGGCATCCGTAAATGCATATGACTGGCATTTCCTGACCGCTGACATATTCTTGATTCGCCTGATGGGCGGGGGGCTGCTCAAACCCAA
Source organism: Anaerolineales bacterium (assembly GCA_049644685.1). Taxonomy (GTDB): domain Bacteria; phylum Chloroflexota; class Anaerolineae; order Anaerolineales; family UBA11858; genus B10-G9. The sequence continues at coordinate 5,746 of JBARSJ010000176.1, read as the reverse complement.
AGACTCGAGACTCGGTGCGGATGTGGCGGGGCGGATTGAAACGGTTGGCAAAAACATCAAGCAGTTCCAGCCGGGAGATGAGGTGTTTGGGATGGTAAAGGGCGGGTTTGCTGAGTATGCAAGTGCACCAGAAAGCGCATTGTGGTTGAAGCCGGTCAATACTTCGTTCGATGAAGCTGCAGCGATACCTATGGCGGCGATCACTGCCCTGCAGGGCTTGCGCGATGAGGGGCATATCCAGGCGGGGCAAAAGGTTTTGATCAATGGGGCATCAGGTGGGGTGGGGACTTTTGCGGTGCAGATTGCCAAATCGTTTGACACCGAAGTCACAGCCGTGTGCAGCACGAGGAATTTAGAGCAGGCACGCTCGATTGGGGCAGATCATGTTATTGATTACACTAAAGAGGATTTCACCAAAAATGGTCAGCAGTACGATCTTCTTTTTGCGGCAAACGGCTATCATTCGCTTTTAGATTATAAGCGCGCATTGACTCCCAAGGGCATTTATGTGATGGCCGGAGGTTCCATGGCTCAAATCTTCCAGTCCATGCTCATGGGTTCGATGATGTCAGAAACCGGCGGCAGGAAAATGGGAGGCGTAAGCGCAAAACCATGCCAAAACGACCTTATTTTTATAAAAGAACTTATTGAAGCAGGTAAAGTAAAATCCGTTATTGATAGACGGTATCCGTTAAGTGAGGCTGCTGAAGCGCTTCGGTATCTTGGAGAAGGACATGCCCGAGGGAAAATAGTAATAACTTTGGAAAATGGCGACAATACCTAACAACGGCTTGCAGGCTGACAGCGGCTTCTCCGCTCCGCCAATTGCCCGACAAGCACAGAATGTGTAACAGCCTGCAATTGTCATTTGCCTGTTCCGCCGCTGCCGCTGAAGCCAACCGTTAGTTCTTATCTGTCAAAATTTAGCCATGCTGGAATAAAGCCTTTATCCGCCAAGCCGCAGGCTGCAGGTTCGCCCCTCCGCCCTTAACGTCGGGATTCAAGGCGAAAAGGGATCAACTCCCGCCATCGCCTGATCCATGTGCAGGAGCATATGGAAGAGCGATGGGCGGATGGAAATCGCCATCGCTCTTAAATCCTGCCGGGCCCACTTTGAGGATAGCGGGGACTTGTGTGTAGGGCGCTCTGGACCGGAGACGGACGACTGATAATATTTGAACATACGGGAGGTTTATAATGCTGAGCATCCTGACTGATCTGTTATCTGCCTACGATCCGGAATCCCCCCATTTTCGCCCCACTGAGATCTACAACGAAAGCTGGCTGGTCAAGCTGATCATGTCCCAGGCCTCCTCTATCCCTGCCGAAGACCATCCGCTCAGCTTCCTGCCCGGAAGCAGCTGGTACTCTGAAGCCCTGCTGCCAACAGCTTTTAAAGCCCAAAAAAAGGGCGACCATCTCGCTGAATCCCGCACCAACGCCGACGTGGTGATCGGCCATTTCAGGATCGGCCAAAAAGCCAAAGCGGATTTTGAACTTACGGAAAACGCAAAGCAGTTTACTGTTGTAGAAGCTAAAGTTGGCTCTCCTCTATCATCTGGTGTTATCCATGCAAATTATTTTGACCAGGCGGCCCGCAACGTGGCCTGTATGGCGGAATCCCTGGCTCTGGCAGATCTGCCCCCGGCATCCCTCGAGCGGCTGGACTTTATTGTCCTGGCGCCTGCAAAGGCGATCGATGAAGGCACTTTCGCCGAGAAAATGACCAAGACTTCCATCCAATCCAAAACCGAACAGCGTGTGGCTGCCTACCAGGGTGATCTGGACCGCTGGCTCAAGGAAAAATTCCTGCCTATCCTCGAAAGGGTCCAGCTTCACTCCCTGAGCTGGGAAGATTCGATTGATTGGATCAGGGCGCACAACCTGCAGGCCGCAGCGCAGGTGGACGATTTTTATCAATTGTGTTTAAAATACAACTAGAACTGACATCCAAATACCGTTTACTGAATACTGATCCCATGTCCCTCCATAAAATCCCCTACACTGAAGAACACTTCCTCCCCATCCGCGACTTCCTGGCCGATACCTACCAGCCGGACTCCCTCCACCCCAACTGGCAGATCGACCGCTGGAATTTCTGCCGCCACGTTTCCCAGACCATCCATGAGACCACCGCCAGCTGGCCGGCTACAGTAGGGCTGTGGGTCGACGACTCCGGCGCTATCCAGGCAGTTACCAACGCGGAAGGGGAAAATCGCGGGGAGGCTTTTATCCAGCTTGGTACCAGAACCTTCTCGTATGCTGAGCTGGAAGAATTCCTCGATCACGCTGAAGCTGAACTTACCCTGGCCCTGGAAGACTCCCGGAAGCGGGTTGATCTGCATGTCGGACCCGGTTTCCAGCAGCTGATCGAGATCCTGGAAGAACGCGGCTACCAGAAGGTTGGGAAGGAAGCCGCCGGGATCCTGGAGATCAGGGAGCCGCTGGAAGTGATCCTGCCAGAGGGGTTGCGCCTGGTTGACGGGGCCGGTTTCAGTGACCAGGGCCGCGGCCTGGCCCACAGCCTGGCTTTCGGCTACGCCCGGGAAGGGCCAGATGTACTCGAAAAATATCACGTTGTGGAAGCCTTCGCGAATATGCGCCGGGCCCCCGACTACCGGGGCGATCTGGACCTGGCGATCCTGGGCCCCGCGGGTGAAGTGGCCGGGTTCGCCAATTTCTGGTTTGACGAACAGAACAGGATCGGGATCCTGGAGCCGCTGGGCACGATCCCCGCTTTCCAGAAGCAGGGCCTGGCCTCGGCTTTGCTCTCAGAAGGGATCAACCGCCTGCGCGAATTAGGCGCCCACCGCCTGTACGGCGGAGCCGGCCAGGCGTTCTATGGCAGCTTTGGTTTTGAGACCGTGGATTATCGCGAGATCTGGCGCAGGGAGTGGTGAGGATGCTGCGCATCCGACGGGAGACCGGGGACGGACCCTTCGACTCCCACCTCGCTGCGCTCGTGGTCCGCTCAGGACAGCAGACCGGAAACTAACATCAGGTGCAGGTGCCCTTTTTGTAGCCGAGTTGGAATAAAGCCGTTATCCGCCAAGCCGCAGGCTGCAGGTTCGTCCCTCCGCCCTTAGCTTCGGGATTGAGCGATGGGCGGATGGAAATCGCCCTCGCTCTTAAATCCTGCCGGGCCCATAATCGTGGTAGAAGGGTACTTGTGTTTATGGCAGGTATCCTTTTTTGTTTATGGGAAGAGGATAAGGAGAAAGTAAGCAGTAATTAGTAAGCAGATAGGGGGCCTTACGTTTGGGGGCTGATTTATGAACACTGATTACTTTTTTTTACTGCTTACTACTTACTGAATAATCTCTAGATTCAATTTTGGATTATGATAAATGTAGTTATCAGGCCCAATGGAGGATAATTACTTATCCATTTATCCGGTATTTGAAAGATAATATACGTTAGGTTTTGCAGCCTTGGAAGATGTATTGTCGTATGCTGCTCTGTAAATGACCGAAGCAAGATGGACAAGTTTGAGGAAAAGTAGTAATAATTTTGGATCAAAATATCAAAACTAACCTATACTTCCTAGATGGGTGTCCACATACTGATACACGTAATATGAATAACAAAAGGTGACGTGATGACTAAAGCAAAAAGTAAGATATCATCCATAGGTACTGTACTTACATTTCTGAGGGAAGGGACCTGATCAGAAACAATAATGGGCGTCGTTGACGGCTCTTTTGATAACCCATTGAGACTTGAGGAGGAGGCTTCCGCACCTCTTGCGGGCGGCATTATGAATCACGGTTTCCAGTGCGGTATGCTTTGGGGTGCGTCGCTTGCCGCGGGCGCTGAGGTGTACCGACGATTTGGCTCAGGACCGCAGGCTGAAGCTACGGCAATCATTGTCTCAGAAAGACTGATGGAAACCTTCCGGGGTCGCACTAAAAATGAAATAAACTGCACTGAAATTATTGAGGTAAACTTTCAGGAAATGAAAGGGTTCATGCCGATACTAAAGTATGTTGTAAAAGGCGGGAAGATTGGGCCAGGAGCCTGCTTCCGCCTAGCTGCTGGATACGCCCAGGACACATTCAACGTAATAGATGTCGCTCTTCCCGAAGAACCTTTTGAAGCGTCTTACCAACCGATAAGTTGTGCGGCTGTGCTGGCCAAGAAGATGGGCGCAGCCGAGATGCATGTGGTAATGGCGTCTGGGTTTGCGGGCGGTATCAGCTTAAGCGGTGGTGCTTGTGGAGCCTTGGGGGCTGCAATATGGCTTACGGCCATGTACAGCCGCGAGGAAGGAGCCAGTAAGATTGGTTATTTTAACAACCCTGTATTTTCGGCTGTAATTGATAGGTTTGTGGAAAATACGGACTGCGAATTCGAGTGTTGTGAAATCGTTGGGCGGATGTTTGAGAGTATCGACGATCATGCCATTTATTTGCGTGATGGAGGCTGTTCGGAAATCATTGAAGCGTTAGCTAGTTCTTGAATTAAATAAAGGAAGTACCCGAGGAATAGTAGTAATCACAGTAGAGTTGGGGACAAAACCTAACCCCCGCTCCAGCGGACCCTTCGATTTCGCTACGCTTCACTTAGGACCGCTGAGCTCATCCGTAAATTTAATAGATTGATTTTATAGCCGAATTGGAATAAAGCCGTTGTCCGCCTGTCCTGAAGCTTGTCGAAGGGCCAAGCCGCAGGCTGCAGGTACCCCAGGGGGCATGCTATTCGATCCCTGCCGGGCCCATAGTCGTGGCAGAAGGGTACTTGTGTTTATGGCAGGTATCCTTTTTTGTTTAAGGAGAGAGGGTAAAGAGAAAGTAAGCAGTAATGAGTAAGCAGATTGGGGGTCTTACGTTTGGGGACTGATTACTGTACACTGAATACCGATTACTTTTTTACTGCTTACTACTTACTGAATAATCTCTAAGTTCAATTTTGGATTATCATAGGAGTTGCTATCAGAACCAATGGAGAATCATTAATTATCCAGTTATCTTGCATATGAAATATTATTATCATTAAGCTGCATTTAGAAATGGAGAAATATGACAAATCAACAATCAATAGAAAAACATTCGACAGTACAATCCATCATTTTGCATTTGTTTCCTGGCATTCTGACAGGCGGATTCTATTTTCTAATTCGTCAACCCGTGCAAGAATTCGGATATCCTTCTATTTTTGCGCTAGTACTCGCAATTATTTTTGTTCTTGTACCAGTGGAGCTTGGGTATTTGCTTTATAAAGGAAAACAAACAACCGGGCGCTATACGATAAATGACCTCATCAGCTATCGCACACCAATTCCTTGGTGGCAATACATTATTTGGGTGCTGATAGTATTGGTATTGGCTGGCGCCATATTTACAGTACTGAAACCCATTGAAGGTATATTGATAGAAAAACTCTTTTTCTGGATTCCCACCCTGGACAGCGGTTTAGATGGCAATTATTCAAAAACTGCTCTCATCGTTACTTATACAACTTTGTTGATCTTCGGTGCTATTGTGGGACCCTTAGTTGAAGAACTGTATTTTCGGGGATATTTGTTAGCCAGGATGCCTGGCAAATATACAGAGCTATTTCATAGTTTTTTGTTTGCCGTTTATCATGTTTTTACTCCCTGGATGATTATCACAAGAACGATTGGAGTATTGCCGCTAATAATTGCTGTCAAGAAGAAGAATATCTACATTGGAATCATCGCTCACTTTTTTATGAACACATTAGATATTATCGCGGGCTTTGTTTTCATTTCTAGCATGGCATGAGT
>JBARSJ010000175.1:0-26079 GCA_049644685.1 Anaerolineales bacterium | reverse complement strand
ATATTGCCCTCACCGATCGTCCACTTCAAGGGGCGATCCTGCTCTGGTCATTCACCATCCTGATCATATTTTACATTTATTAATCCATGCCTGCTTTTAGTGCAACTTCCCCCGGGAAAATCATTTTATTTGGCGAACACGCGGTCGTTTATGGCGAACCCGCAATTGCTGTCCCAGTTTTCTCTGTCCAGACCAGAGCCAGTGTCAATGCTGTAGTCGGCGGGAGCTCCGGCGAGATTCAAATTGATGCTCCAGACATTTCCCTCTCAGCTGCTGTTAGGGAGTTGGATCCAGATCATCCTCTGCGGGCAGCTGTTATGGCAGTGGCAGGTAATAAAGATCCGGGGGAAATTCCAGCCTGCAAAATTCAGATTTCATCAACCATTCCAACTACATCAGGGTTGGGCTCGGGAGCAGCAGTGTCGGCGGCTTTAATCCGGGCACTCTCCGCGTTTTTAGGTCAGAGACTAACAGATGAACAGGTCTCTCAGCTCACATTTGAAGTGGAAAAGATCCACCATGGCACTCCCTCTGGAATTGACAATACAGTCATTGCCCATCAAAAACCAGTCTATTATCTAAAAGGCAAGCCGTTTCAGTTTCTCTCAATCGGCAAGCCATTTTCAATCCTAATTGCTGGGAGCGGGATTCCCGGTCAGACACGGGAGGCGGTTCAGCAAGTTCGCCAAAATTGGATCAATGATCCTGCCCGGTATGATTCATTATTTAAGTCTATCGGTGAGATTTCAAAGAAGGCAAAAGAATTGATAGATACCGGCTCTCCGGCGAATCTTGGTCCGCTGATGAATGAGAACCATATTCTGCTGCAGGAACTGGGAGTTTCCACCCCGGAATTAGATTTACTTGTGAATGCCGCCAGACAAGCCGGCGCGCTGGGGGCAAAACTATCCGGCGGAGGACTGGGGGGAAATATCATTGCTCTGATAGATGGGGGAACAGATCAAATCACCAAGGCACTAACCAAATCCGGCGCAGTTTATATACTGAACTCCGCTGTCCCATCCACCAAAAATTCTGGGTAATAATCCGGAAAAATCGGCTGATCTCTGCCTAATTCATAAACTTTTTCTTCAACAATTGTAATTATTCCCCTGTGGTATGATAGGGTCGATTATTGATAAGAAGGAGTAAATCTATTATGAATTTTTCTATGTGGCGAAAAGCCCTGCAGATCATCCCTAAAATCGACAAAGAAGAGTGGGATGAGTTAGATCTGATTTCCCGCTGGTTAATTGCCACCAGGGCAGCAGTTTTAATAACAACATTATTTTCTGCAACGTTCGCTGGAATTTTTGCCTACCGCGTTGGGGAATTTGATTTCTTACGCTGGGTTTTAGTTGTCGTGGGGCTTTACCTGGCTCATGGAACAAACAACTTTCTGAATGATTATACGGATTTCGTCCGCGGTGTAGATGTGGATAATTACTACCGGGCACAATATGGCCCCCATCCCCTACTCCACGGCTTGATGACCAAGAAAGAACTGCTCACTTATGCGGGTGTTACTGGAACCATTGCTGCGGCTTGCGGAATCGCGCTGGGAATTATGCGGGGTGAATATACCTGGCTTTTGATGGGATTGGGAGCCTTCTTTGTTCTCTTTTACACCTATCCATTGAAATATATCGCTCTGGGCGAATTTTCAATTCTGGTTGTCTGGGGTCCGCTGATGGTTGCAGGTGGATATTATGTCATCACGGATTTGCCCTGGAATTGGAGTATTGTCCTGGCAAGTTTACCCCATGCTTTTGGTGTAACATCCATGCTGTTTGGAAAACATATTGATAAACTCAAGGCGGATAAAGACCAAAAGATCTACACTTTGCCGGTCGTTTTGGGGGAAACGGTATCCCGCTGGTCGATGACCGTGCTGCTGGTTGCCCAATACCTGATGGTATTTTATTTGATTTATATTGGCTTTTTTACCCCAATAATGCTCTTGGTACTGTTGACTGTACCCGTTTTCAAGCAAATTTGGCCCATACTCTCTCATCCCAAACCGGATGAAAAGCCGGAAGAATTCCCGGATGTGTGGCCAAATTATTATGTGGCAGCAGCCTTCCACCACACCCGGCGTTTTGGCAGCTGGTTTTTCCTGGCCCTTATTCTGGAAACCGCAGCTATTCCGATCTGGGCTTTACTCAGGGGCTAAACCTATCTGCCCAAAATTCTATTCTGAGGAACAATCAATTACAGGGCGGATTGTGAAATCGCCCTGTTTCTATCTCTTGACCCCTTATCAAGCCCTGACTACAATACCCTTATGGAGAATATCGAACCAAACCACTCTGGTGATCAATTGGTTTTTCTAAAACTCGGCGGATCACTAATCACTGATAAACACACCGCCCGTTCCCCTCGCCGGGAAGTAATCAGCCGCATCGCGAGGGAGATTGCTAACTCTCTTCATAAAAATCCCCGGTTGCAAATTATTCTGGGCCACGGTTCCGGATCATTTGGACATATTTCTGGAAACAAATACGGAACCTTGAACGGCGTACATACTCCGGAGGAATGGCGGGGTTTTGCTGAAGTCAGGTACGATGCCTCATTATTAAACAGAATCGTGCTCGATTCATTAATGGAAGCAAATGTGCCTGCGCTTGCATTTCCCCCCTCTGCTGCTGTAATCGCCCAGGATCGAAAAATCATTACCTGGGATATCAAACCCCTGCAGTCCGCTTTGAGGAAGGGGCTGCTGCCTGTTGTCTATGGCGATGTGGTCTTTGATACTGATCGCGGGGGCACTATCCTGTCCACTGAAGATCTGTTTTTTCATTTAGCGCTTCAGTTTAAACCAGAGCGCATCCTTCTTGCGGGAAAGGATCCCGGGGTGTGGGAAGATTACCCGGACTGCACCTCCCTGCTAAAGGAAATCACCTCAGCTAATCTGCCCAATCTCCAGGAAATAATCCAGCAGTCCGGAGCGCCCGATGTTACAGGAGGGATGGAAGCAAAAGTGAAAAAAATGCTTCAGCTCAGTGATAAACTTCCTGCCCTGGAGACAGTCATTTTCTCTGGTGAAGACCCGGAAAGCATTCAATCCATCTTAGGTGGAGACACTTTCGGCACTATCCTGCACGGCTAGCTTTCTGATTTATTATTCACCCCCTACTTTCCACGGATAAGGCATAAAACCTATCGGTTATAATTGATACCACCTTTAAAATCAATGAGGATGAATGAATATCTTATCGAAAACGCAAAAACAGCTTCTGAGACAGGAGCGGGATCTTTTAAACCGACTCCGGCTCTCATTAGCTGAATATGAAGTAAAAGAAGAAGATCAAGCAGCTCTAACGGAATCCATCCGCCAGCTGGACGATTTCTTTTTACTGGTTGTGGTAGGCGAATTTAATGCTGGAAAGAGCGCTTTTATCAACGCCCTGCTGGGAGATAATATCCTTGCAGAAGGCGTGACTCCCACAACCACAAAAGTAAATATCCTGCGGTACGGAGAGGAAAAAGAAAAAACCAGCATTTCAGAAAACGTTGAGAGTTTAACATTCGCTGCCGATTTTCTGAAAGAAATCAGCATTGTAGACACACCCGGGACTAATGCTATCATCCGGGAACACGAGGAAATCACTTCCCTTTTTATCCCCCGGTCAGATCTAATCCTGTTTGTCACCTCTGCTGACCGACCTTTCACTGAAAGTGAAAGGATATTCCTGGAAAAAATCCGTTCCTGGGGTAAAAAGGTGGTCCTGGTTATCAACAAAATCGACATCATTCAATCTCCCGAAGCGTTGGAAGAAATCCATGATTTTGTGGCAGAAAATGCCAAAACAACGCTCAAAACCACACCTGATATTTTTCCAATCAGCGCAAAACAGGCACTCAATGCCAAACAGGGAAAACCAGAGTTGTGGGAGGAAAGCCGATTTGAAGCGCTGGAATCCTATATCAGTACAACCCTGGATGAGGAAAGCCGTTTACAGCTTAAACTGCTCAACCCACTTGGCGTAGGCAAACATTTGTCCAATCAATATGCGGAGTTTTTTGACCACCGGTTGAAATTGCTCCAAGGTGATCTGGATTTGATCAAGGATGTAGAAGATCAGGTGATCGTCTTCCGGAAAGATATGCTGGAAAGTTTCCAGCTCAGGATGTCGGACATCATCAAGGTCCTGCTGGAGTTGGAACAGCGCGGCGAGGATTTCTTTACAGAGTACATCCGGCTGGCCAGGATTCTTGATTTGATGAAAAAAGAGAAAATCCAGAATGATTATGAGGAGATGGTAGTTGCCGATCTTCCGACTCAAATTGAACAAAAAGTGACCGCAATCATCGACTGGCTGGTTGATGCTAATTTACGGCAGTGGCAAGCCATTACCAATCATATCTCAGAGGGACGGCAGAAACATAAAGGCAGAATGGTCGGGGATATCGGAAATTTTATTTACGACCGGGAACGATTGATTAACAGCATCCAGAAAGAGGCAACTCGGGTAGTAGAAAGCTACGACAAAACCCGGGAAGCAGATCAAATCGCCCGCAGTGCTCAAAATGCCGTTGCGGCAACAGCCGCAATAAGCGCAGGAGCGGTTGGCTTGGGTACTCTGGTGACAGTGCTGGCGACGACAATGGCAACTGATGTCACCGGTATACTGCTGGCAGGAGTCATGGCAGCCCTGGGCCTATTCATCATCCCCACCCGCCGGAGAAATGCGAAAAAAGAGATGCGTGTAAAAGTTAAAGCGATGCGCGATCAGCTAACAGATTCCTTATCAACTCACTTTAATCAGGAAATTGAGCGCGGTCTGCAGGAGATTAAAGATACAATTGCACCCTATACCCGGTTTATCCGGTCAGAAAACGAAAAAAATCAGCTTGCGCATCAAGCCCTTAAAAACTATTATGGCGAGATTATTAATCTAACAGATCAGATTCAATCCTCAGACAAATAAGCTCCGGTTGACAGAGTCCCAACCCTACACTAAACTGGACTTGCTCATTTACACAGGGGAAGCGAGGAACCCATGGCAATAATTACAAGAGAAATGCGGGAAGAAATGGAATATCTTTGTCTAGCGCCTTACGGGATACGCAGCAAGGACAGTAAAGGACGCGAACATCCTGATTCCACCCCTATATACCGGACCGCATTCCAGCGGGACCGGGATCGAATCCTGCACACAACCGCTTTTCGCCGGCTGGAATACAAAACTCAAGTATTCCTTAACACAGAAGGCGATTATTACCGCACCCGATTAACTCATACCCTCGAAGTAGCGCAAATCGGGCGCACAATAGCCCGGGCACTGGGTGCTAATGAAGATCTCGAAGAAGCCATCTGCCTTGCCCATGATTTGGGCCACTCTCCTTTTGGTCACTCGGGAGAGAAGATCATGAACCAATTGATGAAAGACCAGGGAGGATTTGACCACAACAAACAATCCTTGCGGATTGTCACCAAGATAGAAAACCGCTTTCAAGATTTTCCAGGACTTAACTTAACCTGGGAAACCAGGGAAGGTATCGTAAAACATGAAACCGAGTACGACATCTCGGATGCGGAAGATTTTAACCCTGACCTGCGGGGCCACCTTGAGGCTCAGATTGCCAATGCGGCAGATGAACTTGCTTACTCGGCCCACGATCTGGACGATGGATTGCGGTCTGGCTTGATATCTGCTTCCATGCTTGAGGATCTGGCTCTTTGGAATATTATAGTGGAAAGTGTCGGTTGGAAGGGAGGCGAACTGACCGAGTTAGACCGTAATATGATTATCCGGCGGATGATTGGAATTGAGGTTGAAGATGTAATTATTAGTACAGATAAGAAAATCCAGCAAAGTGGAGTCACATCGGTGGAAAGTCTCCAAAAATTACCCCACAATGTGATCAGTTTTAGCGATCACATGCAAGAAAATAACCGGGAATTGAAAGATTTTCTATATAAGAATCTCTACCAAAATCATCGTGTCATCCGAATGCAGGTTAAAGCGGAACGGATTATCAGCGATCTCTTTGCTGCGTACCAGAAGGATCCACTAATGCTGCCAAATCACATTCAGAACAGAATTGAGAAAAAAGGTTTGGAGAGATCCATCTGTGATTATATTGCGGGCATGACGGACCGGTTTGCGATTGATGAACATCAAAAGTTATTTGATCCGACACAGAGACCATAAGGAAATCTTATTAAAAGGATTAGGACAACATGCAGGACAAGGGAAAAATATATTTAACAAAAGAAGGAAAGGACAAGCTTAAAATAGAGCTTGAAGAACTGGAAGGACCACGGCGGATTGAGATTGCTGCCAGATTAAAATCAGCAATTGAGATGGGCGATTTATCTGAAAACGCTGACTACCACAAAGCCAAGGAAGATCAGGGATTTCTGGAAGGTAAAATTCTGGAAATCAAACATATACTAAATTTCGCAATAGTTGTGGCAGAGAAATCAAACGGGCAGGATACCGTCAGCGTGGGTTGTAAAGTCACTGTACAGGAAGAGGATTTTCCCCCTGAGACCTACTACCTGGTTGGAAGCAAAGAAGCAGATCCGGACCAGAAAAAAATATCTCATGTCTCTCCTATTGGCAACGCTTTACTGAAAAAGCAAGTTGGAGATACAGTGAACATCAAAACCCCCGGCGGGGATTTTGAGCTTAAGATCATTTCTATTGATTAATCAAAATAGCCCCCGGAGCTTTGAAAGCTCCGGGGGCTATTGGTTTCTCTTGGATACCTCAACTCACTCTAAAACTCGTCAAAATCAAATGGTTCCGGTTCAACTGCTGCCCCATCATTGGGCCAGACAGAAAGTTCGATGGACAACCGGTCAAAGAAGCTTTCCTCTGGCAGAGGACCATCTCCGTATCCCATATCCATCACCCGTCCGATAATGCGCAGATTGTTGGTTGCCAGGACAAACTCCACTCCTGGATCTGCCAGTACCGGTTCACCTTTCTTTTCCAGTTCTGACCGAATAGCATCATCATAAAAGGCGTGGCCGCTCATCAGGACTTTTGTAATCGTCTTGATATCATTCTGGTCAAACAGCCATACCTCAAAAGCCGTCACCCGCTTTGGTTCCCCCACCCCTATCGCTTCGGAAATTCCTACACCACACTCTCCCAAGAATTCACCGGCAGCGGATTCTATACTGAAGGAGTCATCAAAAAGATTGTCTCCCAACACATAGGTTGTCACAAATTGATGCATGGGAGGGGATTCTCCCCGATCACCAAAATCAGTGGAATCGATTTTAGAGGTGATTTCCTGTGCCATGCTGACAGCAGTTTTAGGAGCTGCGTTCCCAGCAGCGCGCTTTCCAAGGAAATACCTGATTACTAATGCACCTGCGAATACAACTGTGATCAGCAAGGCCCACTTGATCAGGTTATTACTAGGCTCATCCCCGAGCGTCATATCCTCAAACTCCTCTGTCAGGTACGTCAGCTCTACCACATCCCGGAAAGAATCAATATCGCTGATCAACTGCCCTGAAGGGTTAAACTCCACCTCAGATAAATAAGTCGAAGCCTCCTCACCAAGGCGGTCATAGCGCGCTTCTGCCAGGGCAGCATCCTGATTTAACGCATAGGAATCTACAGCCATGCGCAGATAATCTATTTTCAGATCCGCTCTCAGCTGGGGAATTGAGCTATCCACAAATTCAACAGGGGATATCACCCACCCATATAGCAAACCTAGAATAATCCCCACTACGATTCCGATTACAGCCATAATGGGAGGGCTGTTAAAACCTTTCCTAAAATTGTCCTGGATTTTATCCATAATCAATCTCCATGTGATAATGAAAGTTGAAGCAACTGGAGGCCAGATATTGATATTGTAGACGAGAGACGGTTTTCCTGCAATGTTCTCAACTATTCTGGTGCCTCAATCCCATAGATGCAAGGTCTATGCCATTGACAAATTGATTTCTTCTTCTCAAGAAAAACCTGATTTAACCATTTTCCCTGGCTTGCCGATCAGGATAAACCAGTTAGCGCCCAGATAAAAAAAACAAGCGGTGGAACTGTCTATTCCACCGCTTGTTTTTTTTTGAATTAATCTTGATGCTTACCCGATTTCTTTCCGGATCTCATCCAATTTAAACTCCAGGTTACATACTATACACTGGGTATGGTTTTTGTTCGCTGCTACTAACAATCCCCCACAGCTAGGACAGGGCTCTGGCAGCGGTTTTTTCCAGGAGGAAAATTCACATTTAGGGTAATTCTCGCAGCCGTAAAATGTTCTGCCCTTTCTTGTCTGACGTTCAATCAATTCTCCCCCATCATCAGGGCAGGTAACACCGATTTTTTCCAACCAGGGTTCTGTGTGTTTACAATTGGGATAATCACTACAGGCAATAAATAGCCCATACCGGCCCCATTTTTGAACCAAATCATGACCACATTTTGGACATGCTCTGCCAACAGGTTCTAAACTGGGCTCTATTTTTGGCATTTCCTGTTTTGCAATTTCAAGCAATTCGGAAAAAGGTCCATAAAATTCACCAACTATTTCCTGCCATTGTTCACTACCGGAAGCAACCTGATCCAGATCCCCTTCCATCTGGGCTGTAAACCCGACATCTACAATAGAGGGAAAATACTCTGAAACCAGATCGTTGACAATAAAGCCGATTTCGGTTGGAAACATCCGCCGTTCGTCTTTCAGTACATAGCCGCGCTGTTGAAGGGTTCCCATTGTCGGTGCATAAGTGGAAGGGCGGCCGATCCCATTTTGCTCCAGCGCGCTGACCAGAGAAGCCTCAGAATACCGGGCAGGAGGTTTTGTAAAATGCTGTTCTGGAAGCAGATCAATTAATTCCTGCTGCTGACCTTCTCTCAGGATATCAGGAATTCGCTCCAGGTCTTTTTCGGCCTGTGAGGCTTTACCGTTATTTCGGTCATATACTTTCAGGAATCCGGGGAATTTCACTTTCGACCCGGACGCCCGGAGAACGTAGGCATGAGCTGAACCATCTGCGCCCACAATAACGCTTATCGTATCGTATACGGCAACAGACATCTGGGAGGCGACAAATCTCTGCCAGATCAACTTATATAATTTGTATTGAGATTTGTTAAGGAACGACTTAAGCGCCTTCGGGGTTCGGCTTACCGATGTTGGTCGGACTGCTTCATGAGCTTCCTGAGCCCGTTTGGCTTTTGTTGTATAATGAGGAATTTTCGCGGGAACATACTCCTCACCGTATACGTTTATTACAAAATCCCGGGCACTTTTCTGAGCACCGTCGGAAATATTCGTCGAATCAGTTCTCATATAGGTGATCAGGCCGGTCTCACCGCCATTGCCAACATCAATTCCTTCATAAAGCTGCTGGGCAATAGCCATGGTTTTTTTGGCAGAAAAATTCAACTGCCGGGAAGCATCCTGCTGCAGCGTGCTGGTGATAAACGGCGGATAAGGCTTACGCTCCCGGGTTCCCCGGCGGATTTTCCGCACTTCATAGTGGGCTGTGCCCATGTCCCGCAGAATAGGCTCAAGGGATTCATTTGAACTGACCTGTAATTTTTTCCCATCCAGATGAGTAAGTTTGGCTAAGTAGGTCATGCTTTCAACGTTGCCCAGAGGACGAAGTTCTGCATCAATCGACCAGTATTCTTCTGGCACAAAAGCTTCAATTTCTCTTTCCCGGTCCACAATTAATCTCAGCGCGACAGATTGCACTCTACCTGCGGATAAACCGCCCCGAACCTTGGCCCATAAAATCGGTGTTATCTGAAATCCGACCAACCGGTCAACAATCCGCCGACCCTGCTGCGCATTTACCAGATTCATATTAATCCCAATCGGATCAGCAAATGCTGACTCAATCGCCGATCGGGTAATTTCATGGAAAACAACCCTTTTGGTCCGTTCTGGATCCAGTTCAGCTGCTTCCATTAAATGCCAGGCGATTGCCTCCCCTTCCCGGTCAAGGTCGGTCGCCAGGTAAATCGCCTCTGCTTCCTTGCCAAACTTTGTCAGTTCTTTCACCACTTCCCGTTTTTCATTTGGAACCCGATACCGGGGTTTAAAATTATTATCCAGGTCAACGGATAATTTAGATTTCAATAAATCCCTGATATGTCCCACAGAAGCTGTTACCTTGTACTCTTTTCCAAGGTAGCGGCCAATAGTGCGGGCTTTTGCAGGAGACTCAACAATCACCAGTTTTCCACTGCGGGGTTTTTCCTTTTTTGTTTTCCGCTTGGTGATCTCTGGCGGAGTCATCCCTTCATGGGCTTCGGTTTTGCCCATCCGGAACATATTTGTTCCGCAAACCGAACAAGTTCCCCGTGTTCCTGGTGTACCGGTCGCGGTAAACACCGCGGTGGGTGATACCATTTCACATTTTTCTTTACACTTCACACAATACGCCTTCAAATCTGACCTCCAGATTTAGTTAATAACCAATAATGATAAGATTTCATTTCTCAAATAACAAGGGATCCTTCAATCACCTTTATATTAGCTCAGAACGTCCTTCATTTTCGAGCTGCTTAACAATCTGGCGGACTTCCTGAGCCCGGTCCCGGTCACAGATCAGCAGAATATCGCCAGTATCAACTACAATTAAATCCCGGGTACCGATGGTAACCACCGTTCTGGGATTATCCGCTGTAAATATTAATGCGCCAGAAGTATCCAGAGAAATGTGTTCACCTCCCTGGATAATATTACCCTCCCCATCAGCAGGCAATACATCAAAGAGGGCTTCCCAACTGCCCACATCATTCCATTCTAAACCAGCAGCAGGAATAACTGCCACCTTTCCTGCATTTTCCATAATGCCGAAATCTATTGTTTCCGGCTTGATATCAGGCCATACTTTCCGGATCACGTTGTTCTGGTCAGGGGTTCCCCAGGCTTCCGTAATGATTTTAAGCTGGGAGGAAAGCTCACTCATCTGGCGAGAGATTTCATTAAGTATGACCTCTGTCCGCCAGAAAAACATCCCCGAATTCCAGGCATACTCCCCGCTGGAAAGCATCCGTTCTGCCTCCGTGAGATCTGGTTTTTCGGTGAATTCCCGGACTTGAAAGACATCCAAATCCTGATATTTACCAACCAAATCGCCCCGCCGAGTATATCCGTACCCGGTTGCGGGATATGTAGGCGTCACTCCCAGGGTGACCAAGTAATCCTCTCCAGCAACCTGATATGCGGAGGTTAGTATCTGCTGGAAAAGCTTTAAATTACCAATAATATGGTCAGCTGTCAAGACCGCCATGACAGCATCAGGGTCCCGTTTCCCTAGAACAGCTGCTGCATAACCTACCACCGATGCTGTTCCTCTTGGCATTGTTTCCAGTAAAAAGTTTTCTGCAGGGATTTCTGGACACTGCTTTTTTAACTCCGCGGCCTGTTCTTCCACAGTGACTACATAAATCCTGTCTGAAGAAAAAACTCCCTGCAGGCGATCCACAGCAACCTGGAATAATGATCGATCCTGCCCAATCGAGAGCATTTGTTTGGGACGGCTCTTACGTGAAAGAGGCCAGAGTCTGGTTCCTCCCCCACCAGCCATGATAACAGCATAATAATTTTCGTACATGTTATCTTCCTTCCCTATCCTGATTCAAATTAATATGATACCCGGCATTCAATTCCTGGACTGCCACATATTTCATGCCGAATGTTTTCCGTACCATTCCTTTTAATTCCATCAAAGCCAAAGTTGCGGTTACTTCTTCAATCGGCAAATTAACCTGAGAGCAAATCTCATCAACATGAAGAGGTTCATCACCCACTGCCTGGAACAGGACAGCTTCTTTGGGATCACTCGGCAGGGCTTTCCTGATCACTCTCTGTTCCGCCACCAGGGTCATATTCAATAAATCCAGTACATCCTGCGGATCCAGCAGGGGGTGCGCGCCCTGTTTGATCAATAAATTAGTGCCCTTGCTCATCGGCGCAGATATTTTACCCGGTACAGCAAATACTTCTTTTCCCTGTTCAGCTGCATAGGTGGCGGTAATCAACGCCCCGCTTCTTTCACCCGCTTCAATCACGATGATGGCTTTTGACAAACCAGAAATAATTCTATTTCTGGGTGGGAAGTTCGAACCATCCGGGGGCGTTCCAAGCGGGTAATCACTTATCAGCGCGCCCGCCTTTGATATCTCTTCTGCCAGAGCGCGGTGCTCCGGCGGATAAAGAATATCCAGTCCACTTCCCAGAACCGCAATTGTCCTTCCTCCGGCATCTATTGCAGTCCTATGGGCAATTCCGTCTATACCCCGGGCTAAACCGCTGATGATTGTAATCCCATTTCGTGACAATGTGTGGGAAATATTTTCAGCGATCTGCCGTCCATAAGAGCTATATCGTCTTGTACCTACAATTGCGACAGCCCAGGCATCCTCTACTAATATTTCTCCTTTAATATAGAGGACAAATGGAGACTGAACAATCTGCCGCAGTCTATCAGGATATGCCGGATCATCCCAGGTAAGAACCTGAATTCCCTGGGTGCGGAGCTTCTGCTCTAATTCATCCAGCGAAATCCTGTTGCGGATTTCGCTAATCCGCTTCACCAGATTATCATTTAAACCTGCAGCCTGCAGATGATAAGATCTTGCCTCCCAGGCTGTCCGGATATCTCCGAAATGTTGTAATAGCTTTTCCAGGCGAACCGGGCCTATTCCTTTTACAAGGTTAAATCCAACCCAATACTTGGTATTGTTTCTCATATCTAGCCCCCATGTTCTGCCTGTCCGGGTATCTTTTACCCAAGCCGGGCAAAGAATACCATAAATTTTTCGCTTATGTCAAGTGAGGTTTCCGGGAGGAAAATTTCCATTAATCATCCGGAGTTACTAAGTTGAAGTCTAATAACCTGCAAATTTCACTGGTTTATTCCCCCATTAACTCCCCCTTCTGGTGTAATCTTCCCTCTTATCTTTATTATATATCCAATAACCCGGGGATGATATGAACCAGGACTTTTCTCTCTTCCTGATTGATATCCAGGACAACCTGGTCAATAGCTGGAATCAGAATATCCTTTCCCTCAGCCGGTTCAACCAGGTAGACATCATTGGCTCCCGTGACAATGATCTCCTTTAGCCGGCCTAATGTCAAACCCTGGTCTGTAATGACTTCCATACCCACCAGTTGGTGAAGATAAAAATCCCCCTTGGGTAATTCAGGAACATCATCTGCTTTCATATATACCATAATATTCCTAAAGATCTCCACAGCAGTGCGGTCAGGGAGTTCTACCAGGGATATCAGCATATCAGCTCCATGCCAGCGAATACTACTAATAAGATATGGGAGATGCTTTTCCCCGGCAAATATCCTCTGTCCTGGCTTTACCAATTGGGGAAAATCCGTCAAGACAGTCATAACAATCTCCCCCCGGATCCCGTGCGGTCGTCGAAATTTACCTATAACTACAAACACAGGTTCATCTTTGGGCGACGAACCTGTGTTGTTATTTGAGTTATTAGCGGAATTCATTGTGGTTCTACGATATCGAGATTCACTCTTTTACCTATTCCCGATGCCGGCACATTCAGCAGCGTGCGGATCGCATTGGCAACCCGACCATTTTTCCCGATCACGCGGCCCATATCTTCCTGTGCTACTTCAAGCTGGAAATTAATGCTTTCCCGGCGGCGCTGGTGGGTTACTTTTACCTGCGTGGGATCTTCCACAAGCGACCGGGCAATATAGGTTATTAAATCTATCAACTTATTCCTCCGCAGTTTCTAGAAGAGAGAATTTAACCTGATTTTTCAGGTTAATCCTTGATCAGTTTGGAGATATCCGATTTCAAGATTGCCCCGTCTTTTCCAGTACCTTTTACAGTGGACAGGTCAATTCCATTTTCCTCTGCCAGTTTCTTGGCAGCAGCGGTGATCTTTAGCTCAATTTCTGCTTCCCCAGTTTCTTCACCCGGGGCTTCTTCTATCTCAACTTGCTTTTCTTCTATGACTTCTTCTTCAACATCAGCCTGAGGTTCCACGTCCGCGATTTCTTCAACCGGGGCTTCCGCGTCAGGGACAACAGCTTCGGTTTCCTGAACTTCCTGTGCCTCTACTTCATCTGCTGCCGGTTCCGCGTCAGGGACATCGGCTTCGGGCTCTGTTTCCATTTCCACGTCAGGGACATCGGCTTCCGCGTCTGCGTCCACCACAGCGGCTGCCTCTTCGACAGGTTCCTCTTTCTTCTTGGGAGAACCTATTTTAACCAGGTCATCCCTGCGGGTGCGGGGATCAATATTGCGGTCTTTTTCAACCTGTTTTCCTTCAGCAACCAGCACTTCGATGTCTTCGCCATCTTTATAACGTTGATAGCGCTCCATCAAACCCACAACCCTAAAAATCTGCATAACCGAATCAGATGGCTGGGCACCAACACTCAGCCAGTAATAAATCCGATCTTCCTTAATCCGGATAGTCGAGGGCTCAGTCCGTGGATTGTAATCACCAAGGATCTCAATAAATCTACCATCACGGGGGCTTTCTCTATTTGCAGCCACAATACGATGTGTAGGCTGTCCTTTCCCTCCGGCACGGCGTAAACGAATTCGAACCATAACTTGTACTCCTTAATCTTTTATTCCTGCTTCATTCCGCTGTAGCGATTCCACAGCGGTGACTATTATACACCATAACCCTCATGGTTAAGAAAAACGGGGCATATTTCCCAACCCTGATTTTTTCAACTGATTAAACAACTTTTGAGCATCCCGGTATTGCTTCATCAGCTGATTTACATCATATACCTGGGTCCCTGATCCAGCTGCAATCCTCTTTCTCCGGCTGGCATTGAGGATTTTTGGGTTTTGCCTTTCTGCCGGAGTCATGGATTGAATGACAGCCTGGCTTGTCCTCACTTTCTTTTCAGCTTCCTGAGGATCAACGGATTGGGACATTTTACCAAATTCTCCCGGTAACATACCCATTAATTTACCAATTGATCCCATCTTCATAACCTGGGATATCTGTTGGGAAAAATCTTCCAGAGTAAATTCCCCGGATAATAAACGTTCAGTCTGCTGCCGGGCAGTTTCTTCATCAATCATTTCTTCAGCCCGCTCAATCAAACCAATCACATCACCCATGCCCAGTATCCGGGAGGCCAACCTGGCTGGGTCATAAGTCTCTAGAGCTTCAAGTCCCTCACCCGTTCCCAGGAATTTGATCGGCATACCAGTCACTGACCGGATCGAAAT
The DNA here is from genome assembly GCA_049644685.1 of Anaerolineales bacterium. Taxonomy (GTDB): domain Bacteria; phylum Chloroflexota; class Anaerolineae; order Anaerolineales; family UBA11858; genus B10-G9. The sequence goes on along the minus strand of JBARSJ010000175.1, from coordinate 10,901 downwards.
TGCGGCACCTCCGCGGGCATCTCCATCCATTTTGCTCATGATAAGGCCCGTGATAGGAGCTGATTCAATAAATCCTTCAGCAACGTTTACCGCTTCCTGTCCGATCATCGCATCCACAACCAGCAGAATCTCATCCGGGCTGCATGCTTCCTGAACTGCCCGCAGCTCTTCCATTAAATCCTCATCGATTTGAGATCTTCCTGCTGTGTCAAGAATAACAACTGTGCTGTCAGAGAGTTGGGCTTGCCGCAGGGCTTTCTTTGCCAATTGAGGGGGTTTGAGGGACTGATCAGAAAAGACGGGAATGGAAAGCTGGTCACCGAGGCTTTGTAACTGATCCACTGCAGCTGGACGATAAGGATCAGCCGCAATCAACAGTACATTTTCACCCTGCTTTTTTAATAGCCGGGCAATCTTTCCCGCAGCTGTAGTTTTTCCGGATCCCTGCAGCCCGGCCAGCATTATTACCAATGGCCGGCTTTCGGCTGTTTTGAGGGGCGCGGGTTCTCCCAAAGTCTGGATCAACTCCTCGTGAACGATCTTCACTACCTGTTGACCCGGATTGAGCGCTTTAGAAACCTCCTGCCCAACGGCGCGTTCTTTCACCCGCGAAACAAAATCACGCACTACTCCATAGTGGACATCTGCATCAAGCAGCGCCAGTCGGATTTCGCGCATCGCGATTTCAACATCTTTCTCGGAGAGTTTTCCCCTCCGCTTTAATGAATGAAAGATCTCATCCAGACGTTTCGTTAACTGATCAAACATAAAATTCCAGTCCTGCTAATAGCATAAAAACAGCGGATGACAGGTACCTCAACGGAGCCATCCGCAAAGGAACATTTTAGCGTGCGGGATGAGATGAGTCAAGGGATGAGGGGCTAATCCGCATTGCCTCTCTATCTCAGCTATGGTAAAATCTCCCCGCTCGGAGAACCTTTAAATAGGGAGGGATGGCCGAGTGGACGAAGGCGGCTGTCTTGAAAACAGCTGTGGGTGTTAAAGCCCACCGGGGGTTCGAATCCCTCTCCCTCCGCTTTTCAAGACTCCTCCGGGGAGGTGCCAGAGTGGCTGATTGGGGCCGCCTGCTAAGCGGTTGTCGGGAATAAAGCTCGACCGTGGGTTCGAATCCCACCCTCCCCGCCATGTACGTTTGCCCTCGTAGCTCAGTGGATAGAGCACTTGCTTGCGGAGTAAGGGGTCGCGTGTTCGAATCACGCCGAGGGTGCTTTGAAATACGAGCGGATAAATCCGCTTTTTTTTATTAAGGATACTAAATTATTATGACAGAACCGCAAATCTTATTAACCAACGACGATGGAATTCAATCCCCGGGCCTGTGGGCTGCCGCAGAAGCGCTGGATGAGCTTGGTTTTGTCACCGTGGTTGCTCCCAGAGAACAGGCATCCGGCACCAGCCGCAGTATGCCGGGTATTTATGACAATCAACTCCACCAGGAAAAACTTGAGGTTAACGGCAAGGAATGGACTGTTCATGCAGTCGGAGGAACCCCTGCAATGGCAGTTCTCTACGGGATTCATGTACTCATTCCCCAAAAACCGGATTTGATCGTTTCGGGAATCAACTATGGACTTAATGTTGGCAGTGGGGTGACTATCTCTGGAACCGTTGGCGCTGCTTTGGAAGGCGCCTCTGCCGGCATTCCCTCTCTGGCGATATCCCTGGAAACTGATACAAAATATCACTCTTCCTATTCCAGGGAAGTAGATTTCAGAACAGCAGGTCATTTTACAACCCTCTTCTCGCAGATGCTGCTGTCAAAGAAAATGCCCCCGGATGTGCATCTGCTTAAGGTAGAAATCCCAGCCCAGGCAACACCAGATACACCCTGGCACACTACCAGCCTTTCCATGCTGCGTTTTTATGAACCCGTACCGCCAGAAAAGAACCCGGATTCAAGTGGGGAGGGAATCGGATACGATATCGCCCCGGATTGGGACCAATCCCTACCCGGAACAGATTCTCATTCTGTGATAAATAAAAAAGAAATCTCTGTAACCCCGCTAAGCCTGGACCTCACGTCCCGGATTGATCTGTCTCAGTTGGAGAAATTTCTCCGGCAGGATAAATAATTTTCTTTCCGTTTCCCCCCAGACTTATCTCCAGCAAAAATGGCAAATCAGGAGTATTCGCCAATCTCTTCCATCCATCCCTCAAAAAATCTGACCATTAATTCATGCCTCTCTGCAGCCAGGGAACGGCCTGAGGCAGTAAAAAGCCTGTCTTTTATATGGCGGAGCTTAAAGAGGTACTCGTGGGCTACCGTTTGAGATTCTCCTGGTTCATATTTCCCTGAGGATAAATACAAATCTGAAGGGGGAGCATACACATCCATTCCTGCCCTAACGGCATAGGCTACTGCCCTGGCAACTCCTACAGCACCAATGGCGTCAATTTTATCAGCATCAAAGAGGACTTGAGCTTCCAGTGTCTGCGGTTTCTCAGAGTCGTCCCGAAAACGATGTGCCCTGATGCAGTGAACTACTGCCTTAATTGCCTCTGCTGACCATCCTTCTTTGATCAAGGTTTTTTCAGCAAACCTTGCCGCCGCTAAATGGTGATCTTCCCTGACATCCACGTCTCCTTCAACGTCATGGAGAAGTGCAGCTGCCCTGACAATGGTCAAGTCAGCATTCTCTTGCCTGCCGATTCGCTCACATAAACGGTATACGCGGAGAATGTGGGAAAACCCATGAACGGGATCATCATCCGGGTAAAATCCCCGGGCTTCTTCAATTGTCGGCATATTTCGGTCTCCTGGCATTAATGCCGTAAGGTCTGTCTGGATGATTTAGATTAGGGGATACTTGTCCCTGCTTAGGACAAGTATTGGCTGATGAACAGGTAAAGGGCAACAGCCAGAGCAATCATAATGCCAAGCTTAAGAATGTTTTTTGTAACTTTCAGAATAACCCGCAAGACAAATAAACCAACCACCGCAATGACAATCCAGACCATGAGTGAATTATCTAAAAAATCCACATCTCCTCCTAACCCTGATAAACCTGTCCCTGTTTGATAACCGTTTCAACCAGATTGGTGCCAAACCGGTATCCAATGTGTCTGTAATCAGGAATATCCAATACGATCAAATCTGCCTGCTTCCCGGACTCTAACGATCCAACTTTTTCATCCATGCCAATCGCTGCCGCGGCATTAATAGTTGCCGCTGCAATTGCCTGGTTCGGGGTAAGTTTCATGTACCGGCAAGCCAATGCTGCGGCAAACTGCATGCTCTCACACCAAGCGGTTCCCGGATTAATATCTGTGGCAATGGCCAGAATTCCCCCGGCCTCCAATATGTCTATTGCCGGGGAGTACTCCGATTCTGCGAGCCCAAAAGGAGTGCAAGGCAAAGCAACAGCAACTGTGTCTGACTCGCCCAGGGCTTTAATATCTTCCGCTGAGGTCACCACCAGGTGATCCGCAGACGCTGCCCCCAATTCTACTGCTAAACTCACACCGCCCAGATTATCAAATTCATCGGCGTGGATCTTTAGTGGAAATCCATACTCTTTTGCAGTTTCCAGGATTTGACGACTCTGGGCCAGATCAAATGCGCCTGTTTCACAAAAAACATCTATATAGGGGAAGGATCTTTTGCTGTGTTTTGGCCACCAATCAGCAAGCGCGGGAATCATTTCCACACACACCTGATCAGTATATCCGGCGGTGTCCCCTTTATATTCAGGAGGGACAGCATGAGCGCCCAGATAGGTGAAGGCGATGTCGAGAGGTTCTTCTTGATCAAGTTCCAGTAAAGCCTGCAGCATTAACAATTCTGTTTCTGAATTCAGTCCATATCCGGTTTTCGCTTCCAGGGTTGTTGTACCATGGGCAAGCATCCGCTTTAATCTGGGGCGGGTCTGATCCTTAAGCTGTTTTAGTGATGCATTCCTGGTGGCCCGGACGGTGGATACAATGCCTCCACCAGCTTCCATGATCTCCAGGTAGGTCTTTCCCTGTAAACGCAGTTCAAACTCCCCTGACCGGTCACCAGCCCAGATGACATGCGTATGCGGATCAACAAAACCAGGCATTACTACCTTTCCCCGCACATCCATTCTTTTTTCATCCGGATATTTATTGAGCAAGTCCGGGGATGGACCTGTTTCCACAATTCTGCCATCCTTAAACAAGACCGCGCCATCCTCGATCAGCCCTAAATCTCCCAGGCGAGTTCCCCGCTGAGATCCCCCAGCTAAAGTTAATACTTGTGCGGCCGAATGAATTAACATCTGTTTTCCTTGCTGCCCAAAATTTATATCAATTGTATCACCACCCAGCAAAATCCCTTACAGCTGGTTTACAGATACCTGGGCCCAGATAAAATTGCGTCTCTCAAGATAAAATGATTACAAGGTAACTATTATTGATCCCTGCTTAACAAACCGAGGACTTTGATACTATCCCCTTTTTACCGGACTTGTCAGACGAAGTGAATCTTAAAAAATTGTATTTGCTAATAATGACTTTTCACGATATAATTGCACATCTATCTGGTAGATATTCTGATGATTTTCCCGCAGGCGGATATTAATGGCTAAAAATTCTTCCCGAAAGACAAGAATACTCTGGGCTGGTAAGAGAAGAGCAGATATTCCATCATTCGTTCCGAATTTGGAAGCCAGGGGTTATAAAGTCACCTTCGTTACAACTGGAAAAGACGCAGTTCTGAAACTCAATCGAATAAAACCCGATGTTATGGTCGTTGACGCCGCCTCTATGAGGACAACCGGGTCACGCATCTGTAAATCCGTTCAGGCAAAAGGTTCTTCCATTCCCATCATCCTGATAAATTCCCCCGACAATCTCCCCACAAACGAAATTGTGGCTGATGTTCAGCTTGTTCTGCCATTTACCATCCGCAAACTTGAAAACCGGATCATCCCTTTTTCACCGGGTGATGGCGATGAAGTACTTAAATCCGGGCCGATACATCTGGATATGGATCGCCAGGTCATTCGATGTAATGGCAAAGAGGAACATGTGACACCCAGGATGGCAGAGCTATTAAAGATGATGATCAAACAAAAAGGGGTTGTTCTGGACAGGAAAAAGATGTTCAGCCGGATTTGGAAAACCGATTACACAGAGGACACCCGTTCTCTGGATGTGCATATCAATTGGCTGAGAAAAATCATAGAAGAGGATCCTGATAACCCGAAATTGATCCATACCATTCGGGGCAAGGGTTATAAACTCGTCTTATAAGTCGCCAGAGAATGAATACGAAAACAGGTTACCCCGCAGAAATGGCGGGGTTGTATTTTTAAAGCACATGCTGGATTTGGTCTCCATTAATTAATACAAATCTTAAACAGATTTCGCCGCTTTTCTCCGGGATAATGGTTGACCCGGGTATTTCCCCTTTCCTCCAGGGTCTTGCGGCTTGGAAACTGCTGTGGAAGACTTCGCCATCCCAATCAGGGTCCATCTCCCAGTAATCCACCTGGGAGATTAAATCTGGGGGAAGGGTGACGACCCCATTGTTAACCTCTAGTGGTTTAATTCCTAATTCCTCCAAACTCGATAATGGGGGGAGTTCTGCAAACTCCTCTTGCTGGATCTTTACTGAGAAACTGTGCTCGAAGTCAGCAGATTTCTCTTTCTGTTTTTCCTGGATATCCAGGACCAATCGGGAGCGGGTAGTATGGAGCGCTCTGGCTTGAGTATCTGAACTGATAAACTGGCGGTTCAGCCGGGAGGCAACAGCTGCCGTTGTTCCTGCGCCGCCAAAGAAATCCGCTATTAAATCTCCTGGATTTGATGAAGCCACAATAATCCGTTCCATTAAACTCTCTGGCTTTTGGGTTGGATACCCGGTTCGTTCATTATGCAGCCTGGCGACTACTGGAAAATACCACCAGTCTTCAGGAACTTTTCCCCTTTCCAGATCGGGAGTTTTTCCAAATCCTGCCTTTTTTGAAGACTTAAAGGTTACTACAGTATTTTCGTTGTAAGGGATCCGGACTTGATCTACATTAAATGTGTATTGGTTCGATTTGGAATAAAACAGGATCATATCGTGTTTCCGGTTAAACGCACTCCGGATTGGTGATGGTCCATGGTAAGTCCAAATAATCTCATTCCTGAGATTTTCGTATCCGAATATTTCATCCAGCAGAAGTCGGGCATAGGAATTTGCGTGCCAATCCAGGTGAAGATAGAGAGAACCTGAGGGTGATAAAAGTTTATACATCAACATCAGGCGGGGATACAGCATATCAAGGTATGATCCCATATCCGACCATTCATCATCATATCCTTCCGCCAGCTGCCAATTCTCCGGTCTCCGTGAGTCTTCTCCCCTGCCAATCCGGGCAGCATACCCTTTATTGGTAAAAAAAGGCGGGTCGGCATAAATGAGGTTTACCTTTCCCTCATACTCTGGTAATAAAGCATTCATCACTCGCAGGTTATCTCCCAGAATCAATCTATTCTCCAGGTGCGGAGATGAGTCCTCTCCTCCAAATGGATAAAGGATTGCGTCGGTCTGCAATTTTCCTCCCTGCGGGATGGATTCGGATTTTGAGGACCAATTTAGGGAAGGCATATTATTTTCCGGGACAAATTATATTTTGGGAATTGGATTCCCCGGATGAATTACTAAGATTTTAAGGAGTACCCTGCGGGAAATTTATCAGTAATTATCTCCAGCGCAGGGCACTTATCAATACTATTTATCGTCGAGAACTGGAATGCTAGGAAAACTTCTCCTTCAGCAAATCCTCCAGCGTGGGCTGCCCAATCACTTGCAGCTCGTAGCGTACCCGCTGGGTGGGTTTATTTATTTTCATCAACCCGGCCAGATCAATCGGGGTGCCGATGATCACTAAATCAACCTCGGCGTTGTTGATGGTTTTTTCCAGTTCGCGGATCTGAGCATCTCCATATCCCATAGCTGGCAGCACATCTCCAGTGCTGGGGTATTTTTGGTAAGTTTCCAGGATGGTGCCAACCGCGTAAGGACGCGGATCAACAATTTCAGCCGCGCCAAAACGTCTGGCGGCCACCCATCCAGCTCCATATGCCATCCCCCCGTGAGTGAGGGTTGGGCCATCTTCCACAACCAGCACCCTCTTCCCTTTGATCTGGGCGGGGTCATCCACAAACAACGGTGAAGCTCCTTCCAGGATTACCGCTTCGGGAGCCAATTTCCGCAGAGAATCGTGCAGATAAATCACATCCTCCGCGTCGGCAGTATCCACTTTATTGATCACAAAAATATCAGCTGTCCTGGCATTGGCTTCACCCGGATGGTAGCTGGTTTCGTGCCCGGGACGAAGGGGGTCAGCTACGACAATCTGTAAGTCTGGCTTATAGAAGGAAAGATCGTTATTCCCTCCATCCCAAAGAATAACATCAGCTTCCTTTTCCGCTTCTCGCAGGATTGCCTCATAATCTACCCCTGCAAAAACCAGGATGTCATTCACGATATGAGGTTCGTACTCCTCGCGTTCTTCGATTGTGCATTCGTGTTTATCCAGGTCAGCCAGCTCTCCAAAGCGCTGAACAGCCTGTTTCGCCAGATCTCCATAAGGCATAGGATGGCGAATGACTGCTACTTTCTTCCCCATATCGGTAAGAATTTGGGCAACTCGCCGTGTGGTTTGGCTTTTGCCGCTCCCGGTCCGGACCGCGCAAACCGATACTACTGGTTTATTGGATTCGATCTGGGTTGTGTTCAAGCCCATCAAGCGGAAATCTGCTCCAGCTGCCAGGACTTCTGATGCTTTGTGCATAACATACTCATGGGGAACATCACTGTAGGCAAAAATTACCTGCTCAATTTTATGTTCCTCGATGAGGGGAATCAATTCCGATTCTGGGTAAATAGGTATTCCCTCAGGATAATTCTTTCCAGACAAAGCAGCAGGGTATTTACGATCGTCAATATTGGGAATCTGAGTGGCTGTGAAAGCAATGATCTCATAATCAGGATTCTCCCTGAAGAAAACATTGAAATTGTGAAAATCGCGCCCTGCGGCGCCCATGATTAACGTACGGACTGGCATTGATTTCTCCTTCAAAGGTTAATTATTTTCCACGGAACAATAATCTCAGGTAGCTAATTGTACAAAATACTGGAAAGACTTCCAGTGACAAATTTCGTGTTGTAATAATATGTTTTTTAAACAACCTCACATCACTTTCGGAGCTTCAATACCTAATAAGTTTAAACCAGCTGAAAGGACAATCCGAGAGGCTTCCACCAGCTGAAGCCGGAAATCCCGTACTTCCGGGTCAGCATTTAACACCGGGGCTTGTCGATAAAAAGCATTAAAAGACCGCGCCACTTCAAATAAAGCATGAGTGAGGTGAAGTGGTTTATACTCCCGGGCAGCGTTCTGAATTACTGCCGGGAATTGGGAGATATTTTCGATCAGAGATACTTCTGTCGGATCAAGCTCATAAACCGGGTCGATGGCAGCTGATGGCAGGCCATCAGCTTTTTTCAGGATGCTGTTTGCCCTGACATGAGCGTATTGTATATAGGGAGCAGCCTGTCCATTAAAGTCGAGGGCAGTTTCCCAATCAAAGGTGACAATCCGGGTATTTTCCCTGTCCAGCATGGGAAATTTTATTGCGCCCAATCCAACTGCTCGGGCAATTTCCTTTTTATCTTCCTGGTTGAGATCAGGATTTTTCTCTTCAACTACTTCAAACGCCCTGGTTTTTGCTTCTTTAATTAAGTCTTCCAGGAGCACAACGGTCCCTTCCCTGGAAGCCATCACTACATTTCCCGGCAGGTTGACCAGTTCGTAGGACAAATGGACAAGGTTTTCTGCCCAGGAGAATCCGGCAATCTCGAGTGTTTTCCATACCTGTTGAAAATGCAGCGACTGACGGACGTCAACCACATAGATAGATTTATCAAGTGGATATTCCTCAAACTTCAATTTAGCCAGAGCTAGATCTTCCGTGGCGTAGAGGGCAGTGCCATCTGATCTTAAAATCACCAGCACACGATATTTCTCCTTCTTTAATCCCAGCAGATCATCCAGACGGACAATAACTGCATCATCCGGGCGCAAGTCTTCCGCAATCCCTTTCTTGATTAACTCATCCACCAGTTCTTTGCCTTGAAATTCCACCTCGCTGTTGGCATAAAAACGGTCAAAATGAATATCAAGCACATCATATAAATCGTGGAACCCATCCACTGACCACTGGCGGGTTTGTTTCCACAAATCCACAATCTCCGGTTCCTGCCGATCCCATCTGCCATATAGTTCCCTGATTTCAGATTCCAACCCGGGATCTTCTTCCAACCGGCGGTTAGCTTCGGCATAAAGATCGCCCATCCAGCGGGTTGCGTCTGCTGGGGGCGTTTCTCCAGAATGGAACTTTTGATAATTCCAAAGCCATTTGATTACATGCAGTCCCATATCACCGTAATAATTGGCCCGGATCACATCATAGCCGGCAAATTCCAGGATCCGGCAAACTGCTTCTCCCAGGATGGCAGATCTCAGGTGTCCTACATGAAAAGCTTTATGGGTATTTGGTTGGGAATATTCCACCATCAGGGTTTTTCCCTTAGGGTCTCCTTTCCCAAAAAGATCGGTTGCTAAAACAGTATTTACAACCCGGGCGCTGAATAAACGGGAATCAAAATACAGATTTAGGTAACCGCCTACAGCTTCAATCCGGGAAAAATATTCTTGGGGGGGAAGATTCTCCGCTGCCAGCCGGGCGATTTCCTCTGCCCGTTGGGGGACATTCAGGGATTTCCCGCTTTTTGCTTCCAACGCGGCAACTTTAAAAAATGAAGTGGAAATACCCCATTCACCAGAAAAAGGAACAGGGACCCATCCTAGATCTTCCGGAAGGGGGATTGAATTCTCTTTAAATATAGTATAGATCTGCTGCTCTATTTGTTTCTGTTCTTCCTGGAACATATTGCTGCTCGAGAAATAATAATGATTTTTAGCTCTGTGTCTTCAGCTGGATTTTCAACAGGTCCGCACCGAGATTATAACATGATGGGTCCCTTCGAAAACAAAAAGCGGGAGCAGTCAAAGCTCCCGCCGGGTTTACTAATTGGACCTATTGGGTTTAGGAACTTTTTTCCAGGGCTGCTAAACGGGTCATAAGCCGGCCTTTTCTACGGGAGGCATTATTTTTATGAATAGCGCCTTTCGCAGCAGCTTTATCAAGTGCTTTAACTGCAACTGCGGTAGCTTCCTGTGCGGATTCCAGATTTTGTTCTTCGATTTCAACAAACGCTTTTCTTACCAGTGTTCTGGCTCGGCTCTTATAGGATCGATTCCGCAATCTGCGTTTTTCGTTCTGTTGTTCTCTTTTTTGTGATGATTTTAAGCCCAAGGTAATTCCTCCAATCAATAACTTCACTTCCCAACAATATCCAGGAATATTTTATCATAAAGTTGCTTTGTTTCTTCGAAGGAACATTTTAAAGGAAGGAAGGGTTTTTGTCTACCCCTTTGGTCAGAATATATCATTCACTTCATTATAAACTTCCTGAAGTAACCCCTACTCATGTCCCCTACTAGAAAGCCCCCAAACATGTTATGATGAAACCCCCAGGTCAGCCAGGTGGTTGCGCCCTGTTCGCAGGGCGAGGAAAGTCCGCACTCCTTAAAGCGCGATGCCGGATAACGTCCGGGGCGGAGAGATCTGCCGGATCGGGCCACAGAAACATACCGCTCCTCCGGGAGTAAGGGTGAAATGGTGGTGTAAGAGACCACCGGCGCAGGCAGTAATGCTTGCGGCCGGGCAACCCCCATCGGGAGCAAGGCCAAACAGGGATGAACTCCTTCGGGAGGGGAGGCTGCTCGTCTCCCTTGAATTCCAGGTAGGCTGCACCGAGGAGTACCGAGAGGTGCTCCCCAGACAGATAATCACCTCAGTGA
>JBARSJ010000174.1:0-2430 GCA_049644685.1 Anaerolineales bacterium | reverse complement strand
ACATTATCTGATAGGCTGTAGTTCAACATGGGAATAAACGCCAAACTGCCATCATTGATACAATATATACTCGATAATCCCAGATTGATCAGATCAGATACCGGATGCTGGGCCAATATATATACCTGGTCACGGGCGATGGATTTCTGCTCCTGGGCCATCAATCGCATCCAATCATTCAAGGTGTATTCCTCAGCATCCATTCTGCCCAAGGTATTCCGGTAATACTCAATCATGATATAGGTCTGGAAATTAAATGTGTAATCCACTCCCACTACCATCTCATAAAAATCATCACTTGTCTCCATCCAGTTATAGGCATATTCCAACCAAATCCCAACTCCCAGCAGCTCTCCGGCTGTACTAAAACCCAGCAACTGCCGCTTTTCCTCCAGTTCGAGAAAATTCATTTTGTTCACATCAAACTGGTTGTAATCATGAAATATCCATCTCTTCTCAATAACCGTAATGGCATAATCAAATCGCCAGATTTTTCCCTTCAACTGCAATAACTTGGCAGACTCCTTCCAGCTTTCTTCAGGCACATACAAAGCCGTGAAAGTATACGACTGCCCCAATGGTATATCCAACCGCAACGCATTATGACCCGGTTGCTCATAGGTGGGATCCAGATAGTCCTTAACATTGAATACATCCGTGGGATTCCATACATACCCCGTACCCAGTGAAATTTGCTGCTTGCCCACCATTAAATCAAAATGTTTAAATGCAAACTTAATGTAGGCGTTATCCAAATAATATTGATCCGAAAAAGGTAGCACATAAAACATCTCCATGCCTTCCGGAACCTCTCCGGCAACTGAGTCAGGTAAAAAATCCAGGATATTCAGATCGGTTAGACCATGATAGGTAAGGCAATTAAAATTGGCTGCAAAGGTAATATTCTTGGATAACTCCGATTTTAAATCCACCCGTAGCTTATTTGAAATCAGATGAAAAAAATCATTATCAACATATAATCCCATGAACTGAGGTTCAAAATAACCAAACAAATCAACATCAACCTTGGCTTTTAATAATCCCAGGCTTAAGAGAAAAAATAATGTGAAAATAACCCACTTCTTCATTTTTTCAATCCTCTCTCGGTAAACATGCTATCATCCAGTTTAATGTTGTATCTGACCTCCAGCAATTCCATCTCAGTCTGAGTATTGTCATTCTTATTGACCATCACTATCTTCATGGCTGTAGGTATGTTGTCTATGATACGAATATCACTCTCGGTCAAGCGCTTCACCAAACTCTTGGGATTATCTTCATCATAATAATCGATCACAATTGGCACAAAGTTTTCCGTCAATACCCACATCACCAAGCGTGAATATGACATGTCGCTTCCGGGTTTCCGGGTCAGTTCCAACTGGTAGCAGTCCTGGCCCTCCAGTTTCTCATCTTTCAGTCTCTTGGTGGTAAAATTCTCCATGAAGCTATCCCCGCTACCCATGTCTTCATATGAAAAATCACTTCCCTGCATCTTCTGCTTTTTGGCGTGGGAAGCCAGCTTGCGCACCCGCTGGGTACGCGGGAAATACATCCAAATATCATCGGCATTATTGAGCATCAATACCGCCTGTCCCTTTACCCTCCGGGGCTCGAGATAACGAACCAGATTTTTTTCACCTTTATTCTTCTGCCAGGATTCATATATGAAGGTTCGCTGGCTGCCCGAAGTGGTCACAATGATCATCTTGGATTTGGCATAACCGGATTCAACATTGAATAATTCGTTGACTTTCTTGATAATATCATCTCCGCTCAATTCCTGGCCCGGTAAGAATGGGACCATCAAAGCGATTACCACCAAAACCGAAATGATTATTCTTTTCATGGGGTTCCTCCTTTTTATATAGTTATTTGTTCATTTCTTTTGAGAACATCTCTATGATCCACCTTTCAACTACTGAAAAAGATCCCTCCGGAGCTCCTAAAATGCGTTCAACCGACCGCTCGTAAACCTTTAATCGCCTTTCGATTTTATCCAGATTTTCCGGCTTTTTTTCTGCCTCTAAAAGCAGTTTGACTGTGGATTCGCTTAAACTTAAGAACATGGAGAATATCAATTCAGCGGTTTCAACTTCATCTGCAGGATTAAAACAGCCCTCATTTATTCCCTGCTTAATGACTTTAACAAATTCAGGTGTTAACCATTTAAGGCTCTGCTGCAACATTTTGTGACGCATAATTAAGTTTTCATCCCTGTACATTACTTTCATGAGTATTTTCATCAATTCCAGGTTTTCAACTTTATAATTCCGTATGGTTATAAAAAATTGATTTAATTTTTCCAGAGCATTGATATCCTGTCTTTCCACTAATTTACTTACCCGATCTAAGGTGGCCCTGGACCAGCGTTCAACGATTTTATCCAGCAGATCATCTTTGGAGCTAAAATAGTGGTAGAAAGTCCCT
>JBARSJ010000173.1:0-2733 GCA_049644685.1 Anaerolineales bacterium | reverse complement strand
TTCCATGATCTCATCATCATCAATTGCTTTTTTTAGCCTTTCCGCCATTTTTTTGGCGTCATCCGCACTCACATCAATAGTGCCCTCTCCACGATAAACAGGAACGGTTGTGGTAATACCTGGATACCATATTTTCACTAAACCATTCGCTGATTCGATCGATTCTGATACAACATTCGTGGGCCTCTGAGGGTTGGCATTGGAAATCAGGAAAATCTGACCATCCCTCATTGAATTACGATACTTGATATTAAAATAACTTTCCGGATCATCGGGTCTTCTAAAAAAGGGTGCGAGTTCATCTTGTGTCTTTTTGCTAAGTGTCCCCATATTTGATTTTACTTCTATGACCACATTATCAGAGTTTCTGAATTTTTTGGCACTTCTGTATTCCTCAGGAAGCTTGTCATCACCAAATACCGCATACATTTTATAAAGGAGTGATGTTTCGTAGGTAATTTTTCCTTCTGCGACTGCTTTCTCAATCAGCTCGATGCTGGTTTCACCTTCCATTGATGCGAGCTCGTGAAATTCCGCAACATCTTCTAGTGATTTTCCCCCGCAGCCGGTGAGTAAGACGGTGCCAAAAAGCAATGTGAGAGCAACAATAATAGTCTTTAGACTTGTTTTAAGTAGTTGGTTCATAGCTTCCTTTACCAAACACGAACATTAGGGCTGCTGCGGCAATTAGAATTAAGCCAACAATTAACCGAGATTTCTGCATGTCTGTCCTCCTTACTTGTGGGCAGGCTAACAGTTTTGAGCTGAGCGGCCGGGGTACTCCCGACCGCCATCTTTTCTACCTACTCCTATCATACAGCTTCATTACGAAATCGCGCTGCATCCCCGGTCCGTTACAGCGAATGGTTAGGGACCAGCCCTGCTGAACGAACGGAAGTCGAACCGCAGGACCTTGGTCTGACGGTAACTATGAAGTCGGCATGTTGCTACTTGTACTGATGGCTACGATTTCCCATTCTCCGTCTCTCTTCCTCCACACGGACATGGCCTTTCCTTCGTCCTTAATAGGTCCAGCAGGCCCTTCTATCACGCTGCGACTAGCCCCAATCGCGTAGGCCATATCCCCGGCCTTTGACACAATGACTTTTCTTGGGCCGCCCTCAATTTCAACCAAGGCCTTCAGAAAGCCTTCGTACCCTTTCCTGAGGGCCTCCCGACCTTCAAGCTGCTGCATATTGGGAATTTGGGCGATGGCATCATCCGCATAGTGGCGCATTACCGCATCCAAGTCCTTCTTCTTTTCAGCTTCGAAGATCCGCTGGGCGATTTTTCTTATCGCCCGTTCGTCATCTTGTCCCTGGCTCATAATCTACCTCCCTTCACAATAAGTTGTTTTGTAGAGATGACATCTTGCTGGTGCCTAACGGATGAGCTCACCCGCAGTCGGGTCTTATCTTTCCAGTCCTCCGTCCCCGGACACCCGTCTTAACCGGCTGTCGGGTGGAGCGGGGGTTAGGCATCAGCCTTTAATCGGCGTTTATATTCGCCGAATTCATTCTTTTTTCCTTCTCGAATAGACCACAACTCAACACTCTTAATGTTAATTTCATTTGATCTGGAAATTAAAATAGCCTGTTCCAGGCTTTGTTTATCTCCCCAATGGTAAAAAGCAGCTAGGCGATCTTTTACAGAATCTGTCGGTGAAATGATGCGAACGATTCCTGTTACCAACTCTACTTCGTGAATTTCACTGATCGGGTCCTGACCAACAGTTGGTGGACCAGAAATAAATTCAGCAAAATAGGAGGTTTTTGGATGATGATAATACCTTCCTTGTCTCTCAAATCCAATTTCCTGCATAGCTGATTCTACTTTCTTATGATCGATTGAAAAACGGCCGATAAAATCCAGATCTTTGGATACGTATTTATGATCGCTATAAATTGCTACGCTGGCCCCGCCCGATAATACTACGTTGATACCTTTTTCACGTAAGTGAGTATCAATAAACGCTGCAAGTTCCCCTAGGGTCATATTATCGATGGATTTCAAAGCGGCTTATCCTTTTTCCTGGGCCGGCGACGATTCATGACCAGGTTTTCTTGAATATCGTCTGGATAAAAACTAAGTACCCTTTCCAATAATCCTTTTAGCTCTTTAAGAAAGGGATAACGAGGATTGAATTGATAAACTCGAGTGCGACCGACTTTTTTGCTGACTAGTACCTCAGAGTTCTCTAAACGTTCTAATTGTTTTTGAATCGCATATAGATCCGCGCCAAAGAACTTGGCAATTTCCGTTGCGTAACCTTCATTCCTTGCAATGAGAAAGATAAAGACTTGTTCACTACTTTTTGATCCAACTATAGGTTCAAGCATTAAGCACCAACCTTTCTGGTTGTAAAACCAACTATGTTGGTCATATAACCAACTATATTGGTTAATATAACAGCTTCAATGCTAGATGTCAATAATGGTGTATGCCTAACGGATGAGCTCAGCGGCGCGATCCCCAGCGTCCGCTGGAGCGGTGGTTATGTATTCTAATATTAAGATGCGATTGCTTCTCCCCAAGCTTCGGCTGCAAATGCATCAGGATTCTTGCCCCATTCAAGAAATGAACCACTTATTCTTTCGAGAGTGGGTTTATCGGAAAGATTTAGATCAATTATTGGTCTCATGAACTCATTACTGAGGCAATGAGAAGCCATATAGGAAGCTACTTTTTGAGTTATTTCAGGTGAAGGCGTCCAGCAATCATAAGACGCAGATA
>JBARSJ010000172.1:0-3296 GCA_049644685.1 Anaerolineales bacterium | reverse complement strand
CAGTTTCGCTGAAAGTAATCTCAATATTGGCATCTATGGCAGCGCTCGTTGCGCCATTGACAGGTGTTGTGGCTCCAACTGATGGAGGGGATTCAACGATCACCACTTCAAAATTCTGCCCCGTATTCACCGCGCCGAAAGTATTCGCTTGGGGGATATCCCAGGTGAAATCCCCATAACCTGATCCGTTTCCGGTCAACTGCAGTGAATGACCTACTGGTGTATCTTCAGTCTCAGACACGCCGATGTCTACACTAGTCATACCAGCCGCCGGTCCGTCCACTGCTGTTAAGGTTCCCTCATAACTCAAGAATTGAACAACACTGTCAGAGTCATCAACCAGTGCAAGCCCGTCAGGAGAACCATTCTGTATGCCTGCTTGCGTAAAGGCAAGTGTTCCATACCCGTTTTGCTGATCCGGGATAATCCCCGAAAGGCTAATTGTGCTATACACATTCAGCTGGGTAGCTGACCCGTTATAAAGAGCAATACTCCAGTCAGTAAGATCTGCCCCAGCGGGACCGGCAATTTCAATTGCCTCACCCGCGTCTGTACCATCATTATCATAATGAATTTCATTAATAAACACACTTGGGCCTGCCGCAAAAGCCTCTCCCCTGGGGAGGGCATTAAATAACAACACAAAGATTAACAAACCAGTAAATAGCAGCTTGATGGGGTTGTTTCGAGTCATCTTGTTTTCTCCTGTTTTTTGTCAGTGAACTAAAAATTTTTGTGAAAATTGGTTCCCAACGTTAGGAATTTCTATAAAACAAATGTCCCCCATCATCCAGCAAAAATAAGTTTACACACCTCCTAAATAGCAGCAAATAATTTTGGGTTTTTATCTAAAAGTATTCTATGGTAGAGCTAACAAAATTGCAAGGTCGGCATTTATCAGAGTAGATTTTGGGCGGCAATAAAGGGAACAAAACTAATAGATTTGATCCAAGCAATATTCATCGAGAACGAGGAAACCGGTTAGAGGGGTGGGGATTTGGATTCTTCTCCTCCCCCAAATTTCCCCTGCCTCCTACAATAAAAATCCACCCAAAGAGGTGGATTTTTATTTTGCTTCTCCGGGTCACTCCAACGTCCATCCGGGAGGATCAAGGGCAATCGGTATTCCTCATTCGATCACACAAAATCGATTACCCCCAATCGGGCCAGTTCGTCTACGATGTCCTGGATCTCAGCTGAATAAGTCAGTTCAAGGTTGGCTTTTTCCATAACCTCCGCAATTGGGAGCGGCCTTGCCTGGGGAAAAGGAAGGTGGAAGAGGAACTTTCCTTGCGAGGTGGTCAAGTTAATATTGTGGACCTCCCGCTCGCGCCCCTCCCCTTCCCAGATAGTGACAGAGCTGAAACAATCTCCGCTGCGGGCAATTGAATAATTTGCCCCGTTATTTTTCATTTCCCGCACCAGACGTTCTAACCCTTCGCCCGGGTCTTCCTTCTTAAACGCTCCCAGATCCACTTCCAGTTTTAATTTAGTAGCAGCCAGGTTATAGCGATAATAGGGTCTCTTCTTTTCATGAACTTCAGTTTTATTGACAACACCTAGTTCAGCCAGGCCATCCAGAAAATCTTGTGCAGTCCGGATATGCAGCCCCAGCCGGGAAGCCGCTTCAGAGGCTGATATATCCTGGTAATTTACCAGCAGGATAAAAAAATCCTCACTATAATCCTTTGCCAGGTATGAACTCATTAACATAGCAGTCTTGTAATCCATCAAACACCTCAACTTACAATAACGGGTTTAATCTCAAGGAATCCATTCTGTCTATGATCCGTGTTTCCTGTCCACTCTTGGAAAACTCCATAAATTCCGCGAAGACATCCCCCAGGGATTGGCAGAGTTGATCAAAATCCAGATCCTGTTTAAATAACAAGTAGTCTTCCTGGGTGATATTCACCGAAATATTTCCTTCATAATCAATCGCCACCCAGGTATCGTTTATATAATCCTTCTTAATTCCCAGTAAGTAAGGCAGGTCATTCCCGGGCAAGGTAAGCACAAATACCACCCGGTTGTCCTCAGGAAATGCAAACGCAATTAATTTTGTGGTTAATAAATCAACAAACCGGATCATTTCAGTTTTGCTGATCGGCACCTGTCCCGCTGGCCGGGGTCGAGCAGTGAAACTATCCCCGATATCTTCCACAGTCATTGCCGCTAACTCAAAGATTTCTTGTCCCCGCCATTTGAGCTTCCTGTTTAAACCCAGGTAACCGGTAACCAGCATCGACACATACATCCCCACGACGAAGAGGGGAATCAGTCCAATTTTACTTTTATCATCAAATGCTGGCGGAGCGCTAACACAAACCAGACCGGCAAATATCATAAACATAGTGACTGCCAAAAAACCATTGTTTTGGGTCCTCCAGAAGGTGAGGAAAGGAAAAAGGGATAAAAAGAGATAAATCCCTCCCAACAAATAAAACGCCGGTTTAGGACCAGCTATCGATAAAACAACAAGAAACGTTGGAATCAACACCAGTGGAACCCAAAAAGCTTTTAGAATATTCTGATCTTTTGTTTTTCTAGTAAACATCATCTTGCACCTCTTTTTTTCCTTTCTAATCTATTGTTCTATACTTTATTTCATTTGAAGTATATCATATATTCACTATATGTCAAGTGGATTTTCTGAAAATATTCCGGAGGGATGAAGTACAAATCAGGATTGATTCTCCGCAAGACTTTGTCTCGCTGTCAAATACCCTGCGCTCCTTTCTGTGACCCTTGCGCCTAACAAAATAACCGCCCTGGTAAAGGCGGTTATTAATCGTATATATCAAAAATAACTTAGTGGAGTGATCTTAAAATTAGGGACATGAATGGCGAATCTAGTGATGATCTACAACCCAAGCTTGCTTCGCTCCTGATTTTTTAGGGGAATCTTGCCTGTCGAGAAGAATTTTCAACCTCTGAGCGCCAGTAGCGGGAAAAGTAAAATTGCGGTGATTAGGCCACTTCCCCGAGATACCAAATACTTCTCTTATTTACTTTGCTTTCCAGTGCAGTTTAGGGAACAGGAGTATCAGTAAATACCGGCGCTTCAGTAGCGGTAGCTAGGGGATCGATAACTTTTATCTCCGCCCATACAGGATTTTTGTATGGGCCTATGCCAAAATGAACGCCATCAGCATTTTTCAGCGCCCAATAACCTGTATATTTGCCCCCTTCCTTTGGCGCTATCAAATCAACAGAAATCTCTATCAACGTACCGGGAGGAACAGGTATAGAAACCATCTGTTGGCTGTCAGGTCCTGACATTTTTGCCCCGGAAT